>NZ_RAWN01000335.1:0-5662 GCF_003668895.1 Corallococcus sp. AB045 | reverse complement strand
GGGTGGGGGAAGGGGGAGGCAAAAGAGTCCGTTGACTGAAGGAAGCGGCTCGGATAGATCCGCCCTCGCTTCGCCGGGCCCGAGGGCAGTTCCTGGCGCAGCACCGGATATCGGGGAGTGGCTCAGCCTGGTAGAGCACTTGGTTCGGGACCAAGGGGTCGCAGGTTCAAATCCTGTCTCCCCGACCATTAAAGCCCTGGAATTTCGCGGATTTACAGCGAGATTCCAGGGCTTTTTCTTTTCCTTGATGGACCGCCAGCAGCAGACCCGCAGCAAGCCGGGGGAATCATCTCTCGCGGCCACTGACGAGGCTCTTGGAACTGCTCCTCATGGCCCTGCGGCTGGAGACAGAGCCGATTCGCTGTGCTTGGCGGTACCAGAGGTTGGACACCCTCACCGGCGCGGGGGCGCAGCTGAACTGGGCCTCTCTGTATGACCCGTGAACGCGGAGGACCCGGTGGTGCGCCACCGGGTCCTCTGTCCCTACGGCTGCACGGCCAGCCCCTGGCTCACAGGCCCGTGGGGTAGATGACGATGCGATCCGAGCCGCTCGTCGCGAAGAGCAGCCTGCCGTCGCGGGAGACGCGCATCCGGCCGTTTCCGAAGGCGTGGTTTCCGGTCCAGTCGAAGAGCCCCGTGCCCGGCTCGATGTCGCGCTGCTTCGTCAGGGTCGTGGCGCTGTACACATCGATGGACGGCGCCCGGTCGTTGTACGAGTACCACGCCAGATAGAATTCATCCGCGATGGGGCTGTAGACGGCGCCAATGGGCAACGTATCCGCGTACTGTCCCAGCGTGGTCTGCAGCTTGAGGGCACTGTCGTAGATGAAGAGGCCTTCGTAGGTCGGGACCGCGTACTGGGACGCCTGCCGGCTGACGGCGATCTCATAGACGAACCAGTTCGTACCCGAGCCAGCGAACGTCTGCGCATCAACCTTGAAGCGTCCCCATGCTCCGCTGGAGGTGTTCGACTCCGCATAGGCAACCGTGGAGCCGTCTGCGGATGGGGTCAGCATGGTGTCCTGACGCACGTTCCTGATGGACCTGGCGGTGCCGTCCGTCAGGTTGACCTTGCGCAAGGGGACCGAGCCAGAGCCCCTGAAAGTGGACGAGACGAGGGCCTCGGTGGCGGACGTGTAGACCGCCGTGAACGTCCCCCCTTCGTAGAAGTCCAGGCTGAATTCGATCTTCTTCGACTCGCCGGTCGTGAGGTCGATCTGATGAATCCAGTTCTTGGTTTCGGTGTAGCCCGCATCTGCGACGAGGAGTCCATTTCCGTCGGGGGACAGGTCGATGCCGACGAAGGAGCCACCCGTGAGCAGCGGCGAATCGAATTGCCGCGTCACCAGGTTGTACACATGCACCAGACCACTGCCATTGGTCTCGCTGGTGGTGATGTACAGGAGATTTCGCCGGGCATCGTGGACCATGTCCCTGCGTCCGGTCACCTGGAGGGAAAGGGACGCGGGAGCGTCACAGACATCGTAGTCGCCCCACTGGCCCGTCTTGCACTCGCGGGACTGCCTGCCGAGAACACCGCAATGACGGGTCTCCACCGCCTCATCGGTGCAGACGTCCGCATCCACGCACGCCGACGAGGTCCAGGCGCCGGAGTCGCAGGTGCGACTCTGGGTGCCGCGGCCATTCAGCCCGCACACGAGCGAGTCCGAGGCACCGTCCACACACACATCCGGGTCCGCACAGGCCGTGGGCGTGCCCCACGCTCCTTGCGCGCAAGTCCGGCTCTGGGTGCCGCGGCCATTCAGCCCGCAGGAGGGCGAGTCCGAGGCACCGTCCACACACACATCCGGGTCCGCACAGGTCGTGGGCGTGCTCCACGCGCCCTGCGTGCAGGTCCGGCTCTGAGCGCCGCGGCCATTCAGCCCGCAGGTGAGCGCCTCGGTGGCGCTGTCCACGCACACGTCAGGGTCCGCGCAGGCACCGGGCGCGCTCCACTTGCCCGCCTCACAGGTCCGGACCTGGGTGCCGCGGGCGTTCAACCCGCAGGCCAGTGATTCGGAAGCACCGTCCACGCACACGTCGGGGTCCGCGCAGGCACCGGGCGCGCTCCACTTGCCCGCCTCGCAGGTCCGGCTCTGGGTGCCGCGACCGTTCAACCCACAGGCGAGCGATTCCGACGCGCCGTCCTTGCATTCGCCAGTGGGGTCCGAGCCGCAGGCTGCGAGCTGAACGCCGAGCAGGACGAGAAAGGCAATGTTTGCCCAACCCGAGAGGCGTCCCCTTCCCATGGCGAGGAATCCCCTCTCCCGGACAGCACCAGGACACGAGAGCGGCTGTGCAACATGATTGAAATCCATTGGCTGGCTCCCCCTCTAGACGCTGCGTCCGGGTCCCGATTGAACTCCGCGAGCCTGAGCTCAGGCGCAGTACACAGCCATCTAGAACCCTGGGGAGGGTTATCGCAAGAATAATGGACATCCCAAGCGATGACTGGAGGGCAGTCCGACAATCACCATCCACCTCCGCGCGTGCCGGCTGTACCGAAGGTCAATTGAATGCGGACCCGATATCCTGCGCACCCGCGGTGTCCGTGACACTCCAGGCCACCGCCGGCATCTCGAAAACCCCGACCATGCGCCTCCGATAATCCCTTGCGTCCGTCCTGGCAGTCCTGCTCCTCGCTGTCCTGCCCCGGTGCGCGCCACCGGAGGCCGCCGACAAGACTCCCCACTGCGCGAGTCCGCCCAGCCGCTCACCCCTGACGGCGGGCTGCGGTTGCGGTGAGGCGATGTTCGCGCTGCCTGCGTCAGTGCGCGTAGTGCTGGCGACGGAGCCGGTGGACATGCGGAAGTCCATCAACGGCCTCATGGCGCTGGTGCGCACGGCATAGGGGGAGGACGTCTACTCGGGGCACCTCTTCTCTTCCGTCTCGCGGCGGGGCGACCGTATCAAGTTGCTGCCATCGAGCCGGGGCGGCTTCGTGCTTCTCTACAAGCGGCCGGAGGCGGGCCAATTCGGGCTGCCCCGGGTGGACGCGAAGGCGAAGGCGGTGACGGTGGGCGCCAGTCAACTGGCGATGCTGCTGGACGGCCTAGACGTCGCGGAGGTCAAACGCCCGGCGGCCTGGTTGCGCCTCCCGTGCGCCCGGGAGGCGTGGTCGGATTCACGCTGGCCGCCGCAGTGGCGGGGCTTCGCGCGGTGCTGGGCTGGGACGATCTGCTGTTTTCACCAGGATGCCCAGCAGGACGTAGCTGGTGTTGCTGTAGCTCCAGCGCAGGCCGGCGGGGAACTGGAGGGGCCGCCCATAGGCGAGTTGCTCCGCGTCCGTGTAGTCTGCTTGGGGGACCAGAAATGGCCGCAGTTTGGCGCCTGGAGCGAAGACGCCGTGGATCCTCGTGAGGTTTGCCCGAGGCGGAGGCACCAGGGACGCCACACGTCGTAACAGTTCCAGTCCGGTGAAGAGCAGGTGACGCTGGCCTTTCAAGCCGGTAACACGGGTTCGAATCCCGTCGGGGACACTGAAGGACCGAGGCCGGAAGCCGCTGAGACCCAGCGGTTTCCGGCCTCGGTGTTTTCAGGCTCCTTCGCGTCTCCAGAATGTCTCCTAAAGAGGGGGAGGCCGTGTCTCGGTATTCGCCAGCCGCTCGAGAGGGCGGAGGAGCGACATGACGCCATGGCCCAACACGGGCAAGGCCACGGAGGGCTGGAGAACCGCCTCCAGCCCCGCGTGCAGGTGCAGTATCCGGTAGAACTGGCGATGGACGTGTGCGTCGGTCGACGTGCGCTCCATCAGCCGCAGGATGTACCAGTGCAGCAAGCCCAACCCGAAGGGCCGCTTCCCGACGGCCTGCGGATACAGCAGGTCCATGCCCGTGCCCAACAGCCACGGGAGCCGGATGACTTCAGGCAGCCGCTCGCGGAAGCGCTGCGCCAGGCCCGATGGCTCGCCTCGTTCGGCCTGCTCGCGAAGGCAGGTGTCCAGCAGCTCGGCGCCAAGCCCCGCCACCGACATGCCTTGCCCGTAGAGGGGGTTGAAGGCACACGCGGCGTCTCCCAGGATGACCAGCCCCTCGGGAAAGCGGGGCAGCTTCTCGTAGTGCCGCCACCGGCAGTCCTTCACCTTGTGCTGGGAGATGGGCCCTATCGGCGTGGCCTCTTTCAAGTAGTTGTACAGGTCCGGACGCGTCAGTGAGCGCGCGTACTCGAGGAACCCCGCGTACTCGGTGGGCGCGTGCTCCCCGAAGTAGCCATTGAGGGTGACGAGCCACCGGCCTCCCTCGACGTGTGAGATGAAACCCGCGCGCCAGGCCTTGGGAGGACTGGGATAGAGGAAGAGCGCCTTCCATTCCTTCTGGAAGTGGGGCGGCGGCTCGTGCAGGCACGTCGTGTAGGAAAGGTCCACGATGACCTGCTCTTCCTCCGGGCGCGCGTAGCCAATGGCTTCCAACCACTGAGGCATCCGCGAGCCCCGGCCACTGGCATCCACGACGAGGTCCGCCTCCCACGACTCCTCGCCCTGGGGTGTCTTGACCCGGACGCCCGTGATGCGCCCCGTGCCCTTCTCGTCGCAGATGAGCCCTTCGATGGAGCAGCCCTCGCGCACCGCTACGTTGGGCCGCGCCTTCACCCGGCGCAGGACGTTCCACTCGAGCAGGGGCCGGGTGCACAGCAGCCCGGGGATGCCGCTGGTGCGGCGCAGCTTCCACACCCCGAAGTGGTGCCAGGCGAGGTCTCCACTCGAGTCGATGAGCTCGGCGCCCTGGACCTGGAGTTGCTCGAACAGGTCCGGGAAGTACTTGTCGAGGATGCGCCGGCCCGTGTCCAACAGCACGTGGATGTGCGGCCCTTGCGGAACACCTTTGCGCGCGGCGGGCCCCTCCCCCCGGACATCCCGCTCCACCAGCGTCACCTTGTCGAAGTGGTCCGCGAGCACCCGCGCGCTCAGGAGCCCCGCCATGCTGCCGCCGATGACCACTGCGCTTCCGAATCTGCGTCCAGGGGTTTCCAAGTCCCAAGCCTCCAAGGTTTCAGGTCGTGGCGCTGCGGGTCAGAGGGGTCCGCCTTCCCCAGAGCCGCTCGCCCCCGCCGAGGAGATTGCACATCACAGGTCTGACATGTCCTCTCGGCCCCGGGGCTCGAAAGCTTCACCGCCACCTTGGAAACCCGTCGTGGGCAATCCCAGGTGCTCCACAATCGCTCTCACCCCTCCTTCTCCCTTCACGTACGCCAACACCCTCAAGCCTGCCTCCACACCTCAAGCACGCGAACACATCCAGGGCGAACGTCCTTTTCAGCAGCCCGGCCCAGTCCAAACGGGGGTGCGCTCCTTCCTCCGCGCCTCCACCCTCGCAGCCCAGGCTGGGCTCTCCTCCTCCAGCCCCGGCTCCCCCCGCTCGAGGGAGCAAGTGACGGTCGAGCGCAGGCGCCTCAGAACTCCGCGACGAACGCCAGCTCACAGACCCGCTCGCGACACGAGAACACGTGCAGTGCCGAACGGCCCGTCGAACTCAAGCGTGTTGAAACCGAAGAGCGCGCTCGACGCGATCTCCGGCGTGATCTCCATGCGACAGCGGTACCAGCTCGCCGGCGGTAGCGGGGTTGTCCGGGAGGCCGGCGTCAGAGCATAGGAAGAACAGCCCGGGATTCTCGCGCGACGCCAAGGAAAGACTGTCTATTATACTCTTCTAAACCTGCCGACCCC
>NZ_RAWN01000334.1:0-5772 GCF_003668895.1 Corallococcus sp. AB045 | reverse complement strand
GAGTCGAACCTGGACATGGGCCACCGCGCCCTGCCCCACCGCCGCCGCGCGCTGGCCCATGTCCAGGTTCGACTCCACGCGCGCCAGGGCCAGGTTGCCGTAGGGCGGCAGCGAGGACGCCTCCTCCGGCGTGGGCAGCACCGCGTCCGGCGTGGGCGCCAGCACCCGGTAGGGCGCGCGCGGCACGCGGAAGACGCGGATCTTCCCGGGGATGCCCTTCAGCTCGAACGAGCCCACCTCCTGCGACGGCACCTCCGCCTTGTTCATGGAGAGGTAGACGGCCTCCGTGAAGAAGACCTCGCCCGCGTCGGTGATGCCCTCCACGCGGGCCGCGATGTTCACCGGCTCGCCGAAGATGTCGTTGTTCTCCACCCGCACCTCACCCACGTTCACCGCGACGCGGACGTGGATCTGCTCCTCCTCCAGGAGCTGCCGGTTGTGGTGCCAGAGCCGGTCCTGGATGGCGATGCCGCTCAGCACCGCCTGGGTGGGGGACTCGAAGGTGACGAGGAACGCGTCGCCAATCGATTTGATGATGCGTCCACCGAACGCCTTGAACAGCGGCGCGAGCAACGCCTCATGCACCTGGAGCAGCCGCTGGTTCTCCTCCAGCGTCTGCCGACTGGTGCGTTCGGTGAAGCCCTTGATGTCGGTGAAGACGATGGCGAGGTTGGCGGTCTTCAAAGCGGGGGCAGTGTATGCAGCGCGTCGCGCGAAGCAATCGCCACGGACCGCGCTCCGCCGCTCGCTGTCAGCGCTTCGAAGGTTTGAGGGCCCGCATGTTGCGCTTCGCCGGCGCCGTCAGCTGCGCCCTCACCTTCGCTGCGAGCTGGGGCCTGTCCGTCCGCTCGTAGAAGGCCGCCAGGGTCCTCAGCACCCCCGGGTTGTCCGGCTGGGCGTCGCGCGCGGCCAGGAACTCCCGCTCCGCGTCCAGCGCGCGCCCCTGCTTCTCCAGCACCGCCGCCAGCTGCATGCGCACCTGCACCCACGCGGGCCGGGACTTGGACAGGGGGCGGTAGTGCAGCTCCGCCTTGAGCCAGTCCCCCGCCTGCGCCCAGAGGCCCGCGAGCCGGAAGCGCGCGTCGTCATAGGACGGGCGCAGGGACACGGCCTTCTCATAGACGCGGATGGCGTCGAAGGTGGCGCCCTTCTCCTCCAACAGCTGCCCCTGGAGGAAGTACACGCGGGGGTTGTCCGGGGCCTCGCGCTGGGCGGCGTCCAGGTGGCTGGTCGCGCGCTCCAGCTCAGGGGCGCTGCCTCCCTTGAGGAGCAGCCGCGCGGCCTCCAGCCTGGGCAACTCCCAGCGGGGCTGGTTGGAGATCAGCCGCTCCAGGGCGACGAGGGCTCCCGCGTCGTTACCCGCGGTCTCCAGCGCCAGTGCATCCGCCAGCGGACTGGGGGCCGGGGTTGCTTGCGCCGTCAGGACCGGAGAGGCCGGTGCGTCGGACGCGCCCGCAAGCAGCGCCGCCACGAGAACCCACATCATGGTTGGCAGATAGCAGGTCCCGGTGGGCCACCTCAATACTTCCTCTTGACGGACACCCGGCCTCGCATGAAACCCATGACCGTGCAGATTTCCCACAGGACGCTGGAAGACCTTGGTTTCTCGGAAGTGCTCCGCGCGCTGACGCAGCGCTGCCGCACCGAGCCAGGAAGGGAGCGGGTGCTGGCCCGTCCATTCCTGGACACAGAGACGGAAGTGGCCGAAGCGCTGGCGCTCGTCGACGAGGCCCGCTTCCTCTCCCAGCAGCAGTTCTCCCTGCCCCTGGGCGGCGTGACGGACCTGCGCACCGCGGTGGGCCACGCGGAGAAGGGCGGCGTGCTGGAGCCCCGCCAGCTCATCGACGCGGCCCAGTTGCTCTTCGCCTTCGCCCGCACCCGCGAGGCCCTGGACGAGCGCAAGGAGCGCGTCCCCCGCCTGGTGGAGATCTCCAAGCGCCTGCCCTTCCTGGAGGCCATGGCGCGCCGGCTGGATCAGTGTTTCGAACCGGACGGAACCATCTCCGACCGCGCCAGCCCGGAGCTGAAGGAAGCGCGGGACCGCGCCCGCGGCCTGCACCGGCGGATCAAGTCGCGCCTGGATGAGATGCTCCACGACCTGACGTTCACCGCCAAGCTGCGCGAGAACTACTACACGCTGCGCAACGGGCGGTACGTGGTGCCGGTGGTGTCGAACTACCGCGCGGAGGTGGACGGCATCGTCCACAACGCCAGCCAGACGGGGCAGACGCTCTTCATGGAGCCCCAGGCGATGGTGGGCCTGGGCAACGACCTGGCCATCGCGCAGTCGGAGGTCGCGGAGGAGGAGCTCAAGGTCCTCCAGGAGCTGAGCAGGCTCGTGGGCCGCGAGTCCGTGCGCATGCTGGAGGGCCTGGAGGCGGTGGCGGAGCTGGACGAGGTGGAGGCCATCGCCATCCTGTCCGCGGACCTGGACGCCACGACGCCCACCTTCGTGGGTGTGAAGGAGCTGCAGCTGCGCGCGCTGCGCCACCCGCGCCTGGTGCTCAAGGGCACGGAGGTGGTGTCCAACGACGTGACGCTCACCGAAAGCGCCCGGGCGCTGGTGGTGTCCGGCCCCAACGCGGGCGGCAAGACGGTGACGCTGACGGGCGTGGGGCTGTGCGCGCTGATGCTGCGCGCGGGCCTGCCCATCCCGGTGGGCGAAGGGTCGCGGATGCCGCTGTACCGCTCCGTGCACTCCACCGTGGGTGACACGCAGGACCTGTCGCAGGGCCTGTCGTCGTTCAGCGGCCACGTCACCCTGCTGCGGGACATCCTGGCGGCGGTGGGGACGGACTCGCTGGTGCTCATCGACGAAATCGCGTCGGACACGGATCCGCGCGAGGGCGCGGCCATCGCCATCGCGGTGCTGGAGGAGCTGTTGGGCAAGGGCGTGTACGTCCTGGTGACGACGCACCTGGAGGAGCTCAAGGCGCTGGCGCACATGGATCCGCGCTTCCTCAACGCGCGCGTGGGCTTCGACTCCAAGCGGATGGCGCCCACGTTCCGGTTGCAGATGGGCGCGTCCGGCCAGTCGTCCGCCATCGACGTGGCGGCGCGGGTGGGCCTGCCCACCTCCGTGTGCGAGCGCGCGCGGGAGCTGTCGCTCAACGCGGGCGGCCCGCTCACCAAGGCGCTGGCGGCCGCGGAGGACGAGCGGCGCAAGCTCTACGAGGAGCTGGAGAAGGCGCGCATCGCGGCGAAGGAGGCGGAGGCCCTCCGCGCGGACCTGGAGAAGCAGAAGGTCGCCTTCGAGCGCGAGCGCAAGGGCCGGATGATGCAGTTCAACGAGGACGTGCACGCGGCCAGCGAGCACGCCGCCCAGGAGGTCCGCGACCTCTTGGTGAAGCTGCGCTCGGAGCAGAACGAGAAGGCGCTCTCCGAGGCGCGCATGCAGCTGCAGCAGCGCGCGGACGAGGCGCTGAAGCGCGCGGCGGCGGCCAAGGCGGAGCTGTTCCAGGTGGAGGCCCCGGGGCCCGCGAACCTCAAGGTGGGCGCGTGGGTGCACCACTCCGGCCTGGGCCGGGACGTGGAGATCCTGGAGCTGACGGAGGGCCAGGCGGTGGTGTCCGCGGGCGGCGCGCTGAAGATGCGGGTGCCCACGACGGAGCTGTCCGGGTCGCGGGGCAAGAAGCCGCAGCAGGCGAAGTTCCCGGAGCAGCGGAAGGGCGAAGCGGCTCTGAAGCGCGCGGCCTCCGCGGCGCCGTCGCAGGTGGATGCCACGCACTTCCGCTGCGACGTGCGCGGCATGCGCGCGGACGACGCGCTGGCGGAGCTGGAGACGTTCCTGGACCAGGGCCTGCGCAAGGGTGAGGAGGCCGCGCTCATCATCCACGGCCACGGCACCGGAGCGCTCAAGCAGGCCATCCGGGACCACCTGGCCGCGTCGCCCTACATCCGCATGTTCCGCCCCGGCGAGAGCCACGAGGGCGGCGACGGCGTCACCGTGGTGTCCCTGCGCGGCTGAAACACCGTGTGACAGGGAGTCGGGGTCTGGATGGCCCCGCTCCCCTGCCCCGGGCAGTGTTCGCTACAGTGCGGCGCCATGTATCGGCTCTGCCTGTTGGGATGCGTGGTGTTCCTGGCCGCCTGTGGGGAGAAGGCTCCCGACGAAGGCGCCATCCGTGTGTCCGTGAAGTACGGCACCTTCAAGCCCGCGTGCGTGCGCGTGGAGGCGAAGGACGCGAAGGGGCACCAGGAAGCCACCGACATCCTCTCCAGCCAGTTCAAGAACGCGGAGAAGAACGAGGTCCTGGTCGCGGTGCGCCGCAAGGCGGACTGGGACATGGCGCTGAACGTGACGGCGTCTTCGTACGCTTCCGCGACCGCCACCGGTTGTGACGGCCCCTTCGTGGAGCAGCACTCGAGCAATGGGCCCCTCACCATCGTCGCCAGGAAGTTCACGAACTTCGAGGTGACGTTGAAGGCGACGGACGGGGATGGTGACGGTCATCTGGCGGGCGCCATGTGGGGCGAGCCCGCGGACTGTGATGACTCGAATCCGGCCAGGTACCCGGGCGCCGTGGAGACCTGTGGCTCCACCGTGGACCTCAACTGCAACCAGCGGACGGGCTGCCAGGAGGCGAACTGCTCGGGCAATCCGTGCGACGACGGCAATGCCTGCACGACAGGGGACCGCTGCGAAGGCTCGGGCCTGGAGGCGAAGTGCGCGCCCACGCAGACGACGACGTGCACGCAGCCCACGGGCGTCTGCGACGCGCGTCTGACATGCAATCCCGCCTCCGGGCTCTGTGAAGCCACGGAGTCCACGGTCGGCAAGAGCTGCAACGACGGGAACGCGTGCACGGATGGAGACACGTGCGGGGCCGACGGGAAGTGCGGCGGCACCGCGCGGACGTGCACCACCTTGGAGCAGTGCCTGTCCAGTTCGGGGACGTGCAACCCGGCCAACGGCCAATGTGTCTTCACTCCGCTCCCGAACACGACCGCCTGTCAGGACCCGCTCGCGTGCACCACGCCGGACCGCTGTGATGGGAGCGGGAACTGCGTGGGCACGCCCACGACCTGCGCGCCGGCGCCGTGCTACCGCGCCAGGCAGCAGTGCACGGTGAACACCGATTGCGAGTACGAGGTCGACCTCAACGGCACGTGCACCACGTCCGGTGGTGTCCCCGGCGTGTGCTCAGCTACGGCCGAATGCAGCCCCTTCCCCTACCGGCCCTCCAACTTCGACCCGAATTCGATCGCGGCGGCGGACATCGGGGAGCTGCGGACCTCTGGGAACGTGACGTTCGATACCACCAGCCGGAGCTGGTCTCCGCCGGGCCAGGTCCCGACCCGGGACACGATCAAGTACGTGCTGCTTGATCAGGGCGCTGGAAACCCACAGGCCGTGCTCATCCCGGTGACGGCCCTGGCGTTGAACGGCACCCTCACTGTCACCGGTCCCAACCCCGTCATCTTCGCGGTCTACGGATCGGCGACCGTGGCCCAGTCGATTCTCGCCACGGGCACCATCGACAACCCCAACGCCGCGTGCGGTACCTCCCAAGGCGGCGCGGGGACCGCTGCCGGAAGCACGGGCGGTGGCGGCGGCGGTGGCGGCAATGGCACCACCGGCACGGACGGGGGCAACGCCTACAATGCACAGAACCGTGGCGCCGCGGGCATCAACCGCGCCACCGGGCCCGAACCGCTCCTGGGTGGCTGCCCGGGTGGAAACGGAGGTGCGGGCTCGTCCGGCGGCAGGGGCGGAGCAGGCGGAGGTGCCATCCAGCTCTCCGTCGCACACACCCTGACACTGGATAAGAT
>NZ_RAWN01000333.1:0-5832 GCF_003668895.1 Corallococcus sp. AB045 | reverse complement strand
ATACATGGAATCCCCTCCGTGTACGGCAGGGTTCGCATGCCATCCCACACCGGCAAATACGGCACGGAAGGTTGCTCGGCCGCCCGCTGCTGGACGGCGGATGTATCGCGCGGGTGGGGTTCGCGACGCCGCGGGTGGGCGACGCGAGCGCCCACGAAGGTCCTCCAAGTTACCCAACACGGCGCAAAGCCAGACACTACCGCCAGAAGCCGATGGAGACGCCCCAGTTGGAGTAGCGGCTCGCCAGGTCGAACGACGCGGTGAGGGACCAGTCCTCCCAGTAGCGCAGCACGAACAGCTCGAAGCCGCCGGTGAGGTGCGGCCGGGGGTTCCGGTCCCGGAAGGGGGACGGCTCCAGCCACGTGCCCGCGCGCAGGCGCAAGAGGCCCGGGAAGGTGTCCCATTCAGCGCCCAGGCGCGGCTGGAAGGTGGGGGTGTCGCCCACGGGCTGCGGCTCCGTGGTGATGGCGAGCGAGCGCGACGCCACCGCGTTGCTCACGCTGGAGATGAGGTCCACCTGCGCGGTGATGAGCCACCGGCCGGCCAGCGCGTCGCGGGGCTCCTCCTCCGGCACCGGCAGCGCGTCCCCGTCCACCTGGAGCTGCCGCCGGGCGGCGGGGGACAGCCGGTTGTAGCGGTGCGCGCCCTCGCCCAGCCGCCAGCTGGCGCCCAGGGACAGCACCGCGGGCGACACCACGGCCGCGTAGACCTGGCGGCCCGCGATGAAGGGGCTCTGGCCGTCGTCGCGGCGCCAGCCCGCCACCACCTCCGGACGCACCGCCACGCCAATGCGGTAGGGCCGCCCGTGCGGACGGAAGAGCATGTCCACCGCCACGCCGGTGTCGCCGTAGCGCCAGGACTGGTCGCCCATCTCACTGAAGCTGGCCTGCGCGGAGAAGATGCCCAGGGACAGGATGAAGTCGTCCTGGCCAAAGGCGATGGAGCCCGCGAGCGTGGACTGGGTGAGGGAGACGCGCAGCTTCTCGCCCTCGCCCCGGCAGCCCGCGGTGAGGCAGTAGCCCGTGCGGCTGTTGCGCCACAGGAAGCCGATGCCGAAGCGCTTGTATTGCAACATCAGCGCGCCCAGCAGCTGGCGGCTGTCCACGGATTCGTCAGCCAGGCCGTCGTTGTCCACGTCCCGGCGCTTGGTGCCGGTGAAGGGCAGGTCCAGCCAGGACAGGGTGACGCCCAGGTCCCAGTCGCGCTCCAGCGACGGGCTGCGCTGGGCCAGGGCGGCCAGGTTGCTGGACACACCCGCGGCGCCCTCCGCGATGCCCACGTAGGCGCCGCCCAGGCCCACCACGCGCGCCGACCCCAGGAGCGCGCCGGAGTTGAAATACAGACGTTCCGGACGGGGCTCCGTGGGAGCGTCGTCCTGGGCCAGGGCCGGGAGCGCGGCGAGGGACACCGCGCACGCCAGGGCCGTCAGGGTGCTACGCACGCCGTGAATCACCGGACCGCGGCTCCTTCGCTGAAGAGGCGGTCCGCCTCCGCCGCCAGGGCGGTGTCGCGGGACGTGAGGCCCCCCGCGTCGTGCGTCACCAGCGCCAGCGTCACCTTGCGCCACCGGATGTCGATGTCCGGGTGGTGGTCCGCCGCCTCGGCCGCCTTGGCCACGCGCTCCACGAAGGCGATGCCCTCCAGGAACGAGGGTGCTTCATACGTGCGGCGGATCATCCCGCCCTCGTGCTTCCAGGTGGGGTGCTGGGCGAGGAAGGTCTGGAGCGCATCCGGGGAGAGCAACGTGCGGTCGTCGGCCATGGCGGCCGTTCTACCCGCTCCCCCGCCCGATGGAAGCCCCGGCGCGTTCAATGCGCCGGGCTCCTCTGTCTCATTTCACGCGCGCGAAACCGCCTGCTTCCACTTTTCCAGGTGGCGCGCGCGCACCTCCGGCTTCATCTTCGGCTTGAAGGTCCGGTCCGCCTTCCACGCGCGGCGGATGGCGTCCGGGCTGGTCCACACGCCCGCGCCCAGGCCGCCCAGGAAGGCCGCGCCCAGGGCCGTGGTCTCCAGATTCCGCGGGCGGACCACCGGCACGCCCAACAGGTCCGCCTGGTACTGCATGAGCAGGTTGTTGGCCGCGGCGCCGCCGTCCGCCTTGAAGACGGGGATGTCCCGCCCGCTGTCGCGGCGCATGGCCTCCGCCAGGTCGTGGATTTGAAGGGCCACTCCCTCCAGCGTCGCGCGCGCCAGGTGCGCCACGGTGGTGGAGCGGTCGATGCCGGCGAACAGGCCGCGCGCCTCCGGGCGCCAGTGCGGCGCGCCCAGGCCCGCGAGCGCCGGGACGAAGACGACGTCGCCGGAGTCCTTCACGCTGGCGGCCAGCGCCTCCACGTCCGGGGCCTTCTTGATGACCTTGAGGCCGTCGCGCAGCCACTGCACGGCGGCGCCCGCGATGAAGGAGCTGCCCTCCAGCGCGTAGTGCGTGGTGTTGCCCAGCTTCCACGCCACGGTGGTGAGCAGCCCCGCGGTGGAGCGCACCGGCTGGGTGCCGGTGTTCATGAGCAGGAAGGCGCCGGTGCCGTAGGTGCACTTGGATTCGCCGGGCTCGAAGCACGCCTGCCCGAAGAGGGCCGCCTGCTGGTCTCCCGCCATGCCCGCGACGAGGATGCCATCCGGCAGGCTGCGCATGCCGCGCGTGGTGCCGTACACCTCCGCGTTGCCTCGGATCTCCGGCAGGCACGCGCGCGGCACACCCAGGAGCGAGCACAGCTCGTCATCCCAGTTGAGCGTGCGCAGGTCCATGAGCAGCGTGCGGCTGGCGTTGGACACGTCCGTGACGTGGGCGACGCCGCCGGTGAGCTTGTGCACGAGCCACGAGTCGATGGTGCCGAAGCACACGTCGCCCTTCTCGGCGCGCTTCTTCGCGCCCTTGAGGTGCTGGAAGAGCCAGGTGAGCTTGGTGCCGGAGAAGTAGGGATCCAGCACCAGGCCCGTCACCTCCCGCACGCGGGGCTCGACACCCTGGGCCTTGAGCCGCTGACAGATGTCCGCGGTGCGGCGGTCCTGCCAGACGATGGCGCGGGCCAGGGGCTCGGAGGTCTCGCGGTCCCACAGGCCCGTGGTCTCCCGCTGGTTGGTGATGCCCACCACGGCGATGTCTCGGCCGGTGAGGCCGGCGCCCTTGAGGGCGCGGGCGATGCACCACTCGCTGGTGTTCCAGATGTCGATCAGGTCGTGCTCCACCCACGACGGCTTGGGGAAGTGCTGGGGCAGCTCCTTGTAGGAGCGGCCCACCACCTGCAACCGGGTATCGAGGATGGAGACGTGGGTCCCCGTGGTGCCCTGGTCCAGCGCCAGGACGTATTTCGCCTTCGCCATGCGTGCGGAGCCTCTTTTGTCGGCCAGTGGCCGGACACGGAAGGGGACCCTACTCCAAGAGAAGGCGCCGCACCGACGGAGCGTGCGGGATGTCAGGCACCGGGAGATGTCCGTGGAACGCTCCCGTGCCTGCGTGGGGGGACCATGGCGGCGCGCCTTGCCGGGGGAAGTCCACGGTACTTCCCGGCGCTGCCGCGCACGGCGCCCCGCTTTCAGTAACCCGTGACCCGCGAGCGGTTGTTGAAGTAGCGGCGCAGGCCGTAGGCGCCCAGGCCCGCGAGAATCATCCGGCCCAGCGAGCCGCCCGCGCCGGAGGACCTGCGCCCCCGGTATCCATAGCCGATGGGACGGCGGCCGTAGGCGCTGCGTCCGCGGTTCCAGCCACTGCCCTTGAAGACAGTCCGTTGCGACGCGCCCAGCGCGCCCAGCAGGTTGGATAGCAATGCCATGGTGTCACTCCGTGGTGAGAGGTACGGGGCCCATGCGTCCTCGGCGGGGGTCGGACCCGTGAAGGATGCGCGTGCGTTGAAAGGTGGGCCTCACGCCGTGTGACGACACCCCGTGTCGAGCAGGGCCCGCGAAAGCCCGTGTCCCGGGCCGGAGGGCAGGCGGGCGGGCTGGATGCAAGGCCACTGTGGCTACGGGAACGGCGCGGACCCGGATGCATGGGGTTGGAGAATTCGAGTGATGGCCGCCTGCCCATCGACCGGAAGCCCTGGCCAGGTGAGGTACGGCCCACCCGGTTCCCTGCCCTGGGGGGAGTCTCCAGATTGCGGTCCAGGTGGGCGAACCTCCCGCGCCCCGGCCTCAATCACAGTCAACGCGTTGGATGCGCAGGACACACGAGATGCTCGGACCGAGGAAGACCCTCGGGATGTCGGAGCCGGTGAAGGAGTAGTCCGGCGGCAGGCAGGTGGCAAAACCGCGTGGGGGTCCGTCATCCCTGTGGGACGGACCCCCATGTTCTTTTCAGGCGCGCGGGATGAGTCCCTGTTCGCGAAGGAAGGCCACGGTGTGGGCCACGCCGTCCGCGAGCGGGGTGGGGCGGAAGGCCAGCTCGCGCTGGGCCTTGGCCGCGTTCACGCGTGCTTCCCAGCGCATGAAGGACAGCTGGCCGGGCGCGACGAGCGGCGTGAACGGGAACACGCGCGCGAGCGGCGCGGACACGCGGGCCAGGGCCTCCATCAGGAAGACGGGCGCGACGGCGGGAGGCTTGCCAGCCCCAGCGGCCTGGCTGATGGCGAGCGCGAGGTCCGCGGTGCTGACGTACTGGTCGGAGGCGAGATAGCGCTCGCCGTTGACGCCACGTTCGGCGGCGGCGAGGTGCACGTCGGTGCAGCCGTCCACGTGGACCACGGACATGCCGCCCGGCGGGAGCAGCGGAGCCTTCTTGTTGAGCAACTGGATGAAGAAGGAGTTGAGCCCCACGTGCACGGGGCTGGGGCCGTAGACAGCGGCCGGGTTGACGAAGACGACGTCCAGGCCCTGCTGGCGGATGGCCTCCACGGCGCGCTCGGCGTCCTGCTTGGAGCGTTCGTAGACGGTGGGCTTGGGGTGCGGGTCGATGTTCGCTTCGGTCAACTCGCCGCCCCGGGGCGCGGCGAAGACATCCATGGTGGACGTGTAGACCACGCGGCGCACCTTCGCGGCGTGCGCGGCGGACAGGACGTTCACGCTGCCCTGGCGGTTCACGCGGTCGAAGATGGAGTCGTCCCGATGCCACTGCTCCGGCATGCCCGCGGCGTGGAAGACGAGCTCCACGTCATGCAACGCGGCGGGCAGGGTGCCCGGCGACGTGACGTCCCCCTGGATGAGCTGCACGGTGGAGGGGAGCAGCTTCGAGGCGCGGGCCAGGTCCCGCACGAGCGCGCGGACGGAGGCGCCCTGCTTCACGAGCCGCTGCGCGATGGCATTGCCGATGAGGCCGGTGGCCCCGGTGACGAGGACGTTCATGGGGCCGGCAATCTAAGCCCCCTGGCCTCCAAGCTGTACACCGTCGGTCCGACACGGCTCCAACCGCTCTGCCTGTTGAACAGGTCCCCTCGGCTCGAATGGGGTGGCCGCTCCCAGGCCGCGGTCCTCCAAAACCTGTCGGACAGTCGGACAGGTTTCCGCGGTTTGGATGGAGCGGGACCCCAAGCGGTGATCCCGAACCTGTCGGACAGTCGGACAGGTTTCCGAGGCTCGGTGGCGCCACCGTCCCGAAGCGTGCGATCTGAACCTGTCGGACAGTCGGACAGGTTTCGCTGCGGCCCGGATGGGGCGGTGTCCCCCCCGAGTGCAGTGGACCCAACCTGTCGGACAGTCGGACAGGTTTTCGCGGCTTGGATGGAGCGGGACCCCAAGCGGTGATCCCGAACCTGTCGGACAGTCGGACAGGTTTCCCTGCGGCCTGGGGGGAGTGGTCCCCTTGCTGCGGTGGCCCCAGGCATCTGGAGCCTGGAACTCGTGGCCGTGATGGCCGCTCGCGTCAGCGGTGCCGTGCCCCGCGGGGCTCGGGACGGGAGCGCA
>NZ_RAWN01000332.1:0-5929 GCF_003668895.1 Corallococcus sp. AB045 | reverse complement strand
GGGTGCGGGGCTCGCCCGCCGCCCCGGAACGCGACCGGGACGAAGACGACGAGGACGACGACGAGGAGGCGGGCGAGCCCCGCACCGGCGCCTCGTCCAAGAAGACCGCCCCCCGGGAGAAGCCGGCCGCCAAGACAGCGTCCCTCCCGGCCGCGAAGAAGGCCAAGAAGTAGGCTTTCCAGGGGCGTTCCAAGGCGAATTCCCGCGTTCGAGAAGGGCGGCTTCGACCGCTCGTCAACGCGGGGTGTCATCTTGGGTTGACTCAAAAATCAGTCGACGCCACACTTCCTGCGTCACATGGGCCGCTGACCCTTACTTTTTCCCGCCCTGCGGGAAGCAGGCAGGCAGCGAGCCCCTACGCAGGAGTGGCCATGTCCGCCGGCATCAACACCTACAAGACCGACCTTCGAGAGATCTTCTTCACGCTGTTCGAGCAGTTCGGCTTCGGCCAGGTGGCGGGCACGGCCCCCTATGACGCCTGGGGCCCGGACGAGGCGAAGGCGGTCCTCACGGAGACGTACCGCTTCGCGCGCGAGGTGCTGGGGCCCCTCAACTCGGTGGGCGACCGCGAGGGCTGCCGGGTGGAGAACGGCTCGGTCTTCACGCCCAAGGGCTTCAAGGACGCGTGGGGCAAGCTCTACGAGCAGGGCTTCAAGACGGTGGCGGTGAGCCCCGACCACGGCGGCCAGGGCGCGCCGATGATGCTCCAGGTGACGGTGGAGGAGATCCTCTCCGGCGCCAACACGGCCTTCAACATGTACCCGGGCCTGGCGTTCGGCGCGGCCGAAGTTGTCGCCGAGTGCGGGACGCCCGAGCAGCAGAAGCAGTTCGTGGAGCGCATGCTCAACGGCACGTGGGGCGGCACCATGTGCCTCACCGAGCCGCACGCCGGCTCCGACGTGGGCGCCGCCAAGTCCACCGCGAAGCGCAACGCGGACGGCACCTACAGCATCAAGGGCACGAAGATCTTCATCTCCGGCGGCGACCATGACATGGCCGGGAACATCATCCACCTGGTGCTCGCGCGCATTGACGGCGCGCCGGTGGGCACCAAGGGCCTGTCGCTGTTCATCGTCCCCAAGCTGCGCATCAACGCGGACGGTTCCTCCGGCCAGTCCAACGACGTCACCGTGGCTTCCATCGAGCACAAGATGGGCATCAACGGCTCCGCCACGTGTGTCCTCAACTTCGGTGAGAACGACGGCTGTCTGGGCGAGCTCGTGGGCACGGTCGAGCACGTGGGCATGAGCCAGATGTTCAAGATGATGAACGGCGCGCGCATCGCCGTGGGCATCCAGGGCGTGAGCCTGGCGTCGGCCGCGTACTACAACGCGCTCGACTACGCGAAGGACCGCAAGCAGGGCTCCCACTTCACCAAGTGGAAGGACCCGTCCGCGCCGCGCGCCTCCATCATCGAGCACCCGGACGTCCGCCGCATGCTGCTGGACATCAAGGCGCACGTGGAGGGCATCCGCGCGCTGGTCATCAAGCTGGCCATGCACCTGGACAAGGCGAAGCAGCTGGCGGGCAAGGACGACGACGCGGCCACCTACCACAAGGGCCAGGTGGAGGTGCTGACGCCGCTGGTGAAGTCCTACGGCTCCGACCAGGCCTTCCGCCTCTGCGCGCAGGCCATCCAGGTGTACGGCGGCGCCGGCTACATCCAGGACTACCCGGTGGAGCAGTACACGCGCGACTCGAAGATCTTCTCCATCTACGAGGGCACCAACCACATCCAGGCCATGGACCTCGTTGGCCGCAAGATGGGCCAGGCGGGCGGCGCGCACTTCCAGCAGTTCATGGGCGACGTGGGCAGCTTCGTGGAAGCGCACCGCGAGCACCCGGTGCTGGGCGAGGCCGTGAAGACGCTGGCCGGCGCGCAGGAAGGCCTGATGTCCAGCGCGATGGCGCTGTTCGGCTGGTCGCAGGACGCGGGCCGCTTCCCGCTCATCCCCCTGTCCGCCAACCGCTTCCTCAACATGATGTCGGAAGTCGCCGTGGGCTGGCTGCTGCTGGACGCGGCCGTCATCGCGGAGAAGGCCGCCGCCAACGTGGCCGCCGACCACCCGGACAAGGCGTTCTACGAGGGCAAGAAGTTCAGCGCCCTGTGGTACGCGCGCAACGTGCTGCCCAACGTGGAGTACGCCGCGCGCCTCATCGCCACCGAGGACACGTCCCCGATGGACATCACCGACGCGGCGTTCGGCGGCGTCTGAAGCGGCGTCTGAAGTCCTGAAATGAAGAAGGCCCTCCGGCACGTGACGCGCCGGGGGGCCTTTTCCTTTTCGGGCCTGAGCCTGGTTGCTTTAGCGCACGCCGACTAGTCGCCTTCGCGCACGCCGATGGCGAGCTGCGCGAGGCCGGCCTTCTTCGCCAGCTCCATCACCTGCACCACGGTGCCGTGGGGGACGCCTTCGTCCGCCTGAACAATCACCACGGTGTCGGGGTTCTGGTTCTTCGCGTTGTCGAAGGCCTGCTTCAGCTCCGCCTCCGCGACGACGTTGCCCGCGAGCACGAAGCGGCCGTCCGCCAGCACCGCCACGGACAGGTCGGTGGTGCGCGCGGTGACGTCCGCGGCGCCGCCCTTGGGCAGGTTCACCTTGAGGCCCGCCTTGGCGCCGCCGCCCGGGCCCTGCTGGGTGATGACCGAGCTGGTCACCATGAAGATGATGAGCAGCACGAGCATCACGTCCGTCAGCGGCGTGATGTTGATCTCCGCGAAGCCCGCGCCCTCCACCTCGTCGTCGCCCGAGCCGGGCGTCTTTCCCATGGCCATGGTGGGCGTGTCTCCTTACGAGGCGGGCTGCGGATCCGGGCGGGCAGCCGGGGGCGTGGCGCTCTCACGCGGGGGCGGCGTGGCGTCCGGCAGCGGGCCGCCGGCCGAGCGCTCCTTGAGCACCTCCGCGAACTCGTCGCCCAGGAGGCGCAGCTCCACCAGCACGCGGGACAGCCGGGCCTGGAAGTAGTTGTAGAAGACCATCGCCTGCACGGCGACGAGGATGCCCACGGCGGTGGCGACGAGCGCTTCGGAGATGCCCGTCATCACGGCCGCGGAGCCGCCGGTGCCACCGGCCTCCACGTCCACGCCCAGGTCCTTGAAGGAGCGCATGATGCCGGCCACGGTGCCGAAGAGGCCCACGAAGGGCGTCGTCGAACCGATGGTGGCGAGCAGCCACAGGTTGCGCCGCAGCTTGAGCCCCACCTGGGCGCGCTCGCGCTCAACGGCGGACTCGATGCCGTTGCCGCCAGTGGAGCGGGAGCGCTCCCAGCGGTCGAACCCGGCGAGGAAGATATCGGCCGCCACGGCGTCGGAGCGCTCGGCGGCGGTGCGGGCGGCGGCCATGTCACCCCGGAGGAGGTGCTTCTGGACGATCTCCCCCAGGTTGCGGGAGCGCTCGCTCACGCCCCAGAGGGCGATGAGCCGCTCGATGGCCACGCCCAGGGCCACCACGGAGGCGCCCAGGAGGAGGGCGAGGGTGACGCCGCCCAGGCGAAGGTAATGAAGTAGATCGTTCAGGCTCATGATGGATGACCGGGCAGGCGGCCCTAGCTCACACTAGGACATATGAACCGCGCAGCCGCCGCAATCTTCCTGGTCCTCCTCTGTTCGGCCTGCCCCAAACGTCTCGAGTTCGGTCCGGAGGGCCGCATCGAGGACGCCCAGACGCTCTACCAGCACGTGCGCGAGCGGCAGGCGAAGGTGGTGACCCTGGAGGGTGACGCCAAGCTGCACGTCGACTCGCCCCAGGGCAGTGGAACGCTCTCCACTTATCTCTCCATCACCCGCCCGGCCCTCATCCACCTGGAGACGTACGACTTCTTCAACCGCCCGGTGGCCTCGCTCGTGTCCGATGGCGAGCGCTTCGGCATCTACCAGGCGCGGGAGAACACGTACCTCCAGGGCCCCGCGAGCGCGGAGAACGTGTCCCGCTTCCTGCCTGTCGTCCTGCCGAGCGAGGAGTTGGTGGCGGTGATGCTGGGGCAGGTCCCCCTCCTGCCGCCGGAGTCCATGACCCTGGAGCTGGACGAGAAGGAGCGGGTGTACGTGCTCAAGCTCCAGCGGGGACCGGCGACGCAGACACTGCGCGTGGATCCCAAGCACCTGCGCGTGGTGAAGAGCGAGGTCCGGGGCGTGCCGGGCTACGACCTGGCGTTCGAGGACTTCCAGCAGCGGGGTGACCAGTTCTTCCCGGACAAGGTGCACCTCATCGCCGCCACGGCGGACACCCGGCTGGACCTGAAGTACACGGACATCCGCCTCAACGGCCGCCCGGACCTGACCCTCTACGAGCTGGGCGCGCCCGAGGGGGCGAAGGTGGTGGACGTCGACGCGCGGGGCCAGGAGGTCCGCTCGGAGGGGGCGGTGTCTCAGCCGCCCCCCGCGCCGGGTTCCTGAGCTTCCAGGCGTCGAAAGGCAGCGTCCCGGCGCAAACCGGGTACTATGGCGCGCACGACATGGCACAGATCAAGCTTGGAGAACTGCTGATCAAGGCGAACGTCCTGCAGGAGAGCCAGCTCAAGGCGGCGCTCGCCGAGCAGGCCAAGTGGGGCGGGAAGCTGGGCGAGATCCTCGTCCGGATGAACCTCGTCTCCGAGGACATCCTCGTGCGCGCCTTGTCGAAGCAGCTGGGCATGCCGGCGGTGAACCTGGACTCCGTGCAGATGGTGCCGCCGCACGTGAAGGCCAAGATTCCGGCGCAGACGGCGCGCGACTTCTCCGTGGTGCCGCTGCAACTGCGCGACGACGGCAAGACGCTGGTCGTCGCCATGTCGGACCCGCTCAACGTGCGTGTGCTGGACGAGCTGCGGGCCCTGTCCAAGTGCCGCATCGTGGCCAACGTGGCGGGGCGCACCTCCGTGGCGCGGGCGTTCGCGCGCCTCTACGAGGAGACGGCGGAGCTGGAGGACGCGGACACCAACTTCAAGGTGGTGGACGCGCAGGGCCGCACCGTCGTGAAGAACCTCAAGGACCTGGACCCGGCCGCCGCCGTCGCCATGTCCCCCAAGCCCGCCGCCGCGCCGCCTCCCCGCCAGGCCCCCCCGCCGGAGCCGCCTCGCGCGGCCTCTGGCAGCCCCGCGGAGCTGCTCAAGAGCGTGGAGGAGGTCCAGCGCAAGGAGGTCGCGGCGCTGAAGGCCATGGTGGAGCTGCTCATCGAGAAGGGCGTTTTCTCCCGCGAGGAATACCTCGCCAAGGTCAAGCGGTAGCCCCCGGCCATGCGCAAGAAGATTGGTGAACTCCTCGTCCAGGCCGGAGTGGTGACGGACGAGCAGGTGAAGCAGGCCCTCGCGTCCGGACGGCGCGGCCAGGGCCGCAAGCTGGGCGAGGTGCTGGTGTCCATGGGCCTGTGCACGGGCCGGGACATCGCGAAGGCGCTGGCGGCGCAGCACGAGCTGCCCTTCGTTGAGCTCCCCGAGTACATCCCGCATGCGGTGTCCTCGCTGGTGTCCATGGACTTCCAGAGCGAGCACCGGGTGCTCCTCTTCGCTTCGGAGCAGGACGGCCGCAGCGAGAAGATCCACGTCGCGGTGGAAGACCCGGGCAACCTGATGCTGGTGGATGAGCTGCGCTTCCAGCTGCGCAAGCCGCTCAAGGTGTTCGTCGCCTCGTCGGACGACCTGGAGCAGGCACTGGCGAGAGGCCGGGGCGAGCCCCTGGACATCGTGGAGGCTGAACCGATGGACATGGACGAAGACGATTCGCCGGACATCCTGCCGTCGCCGCCGCCCCCCCCGGCCGCCGCGCGTGCGCCCACTCCTCCGCGTCCGCCCGCGCCGCCGACGCTGGACTGGGACCTGCCGCCGCCGCCGCCGCACGAGGGCGACGCGTCCGCCGACGGCGCGGAGGTGCTGGAGGACATCCTGGGCTCCACGCCCCGTCCCAAGGTCCCCAAGGCGCCGCCTCCGCCCGCCGCGGCCCGTCCTCCGGCTC
>NZ_RAWN01000331.1:0-6044 GCF_003668895.1 Corallococcus sp. AB045 | reverse complement strand
GGGGGCTGGGGGTGGCGGCTCCCGCCCTGGCGCAGGACGGCAAGGACTCGGTGAAGATCATCCAGGAGGAGGATCGCACCGTGTACCGCAAGAAGACGGTGATTGATTTCACGGATGTGGCGGTGGAGGGCGAGCTCACGAAGCCGGAGGGCTCCTACGTCCTCAACCGCAAGAAGACGGATTTCCAAAGCCTCATCAAGGTCCGGGAGAACTTCGACCCGGAGCTTCAGAAGTCTGCGGACAATCTCTAGACGGCACAGGTGGCGTTGAACGTTTTCGGGACGGGAAGGGAAGAAGGAAGAACTTCATGGCGGCGGCGAGAAAAAACGGATTGACGCTTCGGATCACCACCCCGGACGGCTCCATCCAGGAGACGGTTTCGGAGGCGGAGAGTGTCATCGTGGGGTCGGGCGCCCAGGCGGCGGTGAAGATTCAGGACCCGCGCGTGTCCAACCTCCACGTGATGCTGAAGGTGGACAACGATGGCTCCGTGACAGCCATCGACCTGGGCAGTGAAGGCGGTACCCAGGTGTCCGGGCAGAAGCTCATCATCCCCACGGCCCTCAAGCCCGGGGATGTGCTCACGGTGGGCACCTCGCGGGTGGAGGTGCTCTTCGGTGAGGCGCCGCGGCCGGTGGCTCCGGCGGCGGCGGTGGCGCAGCCCGGCGTGTTCCAGCAGCGCCCGGTGATGCCTCCGGCGCCCCCGGTGGCCCACCCGGCTCCGGTTTCGGCTCCGGTGTCGCACGCGGCTCCGGTGCCTCCCAACATGCGGCAGGCTCCGCCTCAGCGGCCCGCGATGAACGCCGCGCCCACGAACGTGGTGGGCACGGTGAGCACGCCGCGCTCCGCTCCGGCGGGCGCGCTGGGCACGCAGGTGTCCCCGAACGTGACGTCCACCCCGGTGTTTGGCCCTCCGCCGCCTCCGGTGGCGGCGCGCAAGGCCACGCCCGCCCAGGTGGCCGCGGCCCGCAAGCCGCAGCCTCCGCCGCACCTGCAGGAGCCTCTGCCCCGGGACGCGCAGCCCACGCCGGACGCGAAGGTGCTCCAGGTGTCCATGCTCTGGGGCGACCAGATGCTGGAGGTCCAGCACTTCAAGGACGGCGCGCCGGTCACCATTGGCGAGGGCGCGAAGAACACCTTCACCGTGTTCTCTCCGCAGGTGGGCAAGCGCCACGTGCTCGCGGTGAGCAAGGGCGACAAGCTGGAGCTGCGCGCTCCGGCGGGCTCTGGCGTCTTCGTCACCAACAACGGCGACGTGCGCACGAAGGACGCGCTGCGCGCCGCGGGCCAGCTCAACACCGCCACGCCGGACCAGGAGCAGCTCTTCACCCTGGGCCTGCATGACCGGGCGGAGGTGTCGCTGGGCACGGTGGCGTTCGTGATGCGCTACGTGAAGCCGTCGCCGGCCATCCTGGCGACGTCGCTGTCCGACCGCGACTTCGGCTTCTTCAAGATCGCCGCCATCTGCCTGCTCGCGGCGGCGGCGTTCGTCACCGCCATGGTGCTGACGCCGCACACGGAGACGAAGTCCGCGGACGACGTCTTCGAGTCCCAGCAGCGCGTGGCCAAGTTCCTCATCGCCCCGGAGAAGAAGGTGGAGGCGAAGAAGCTCCAGCTCTCCGGCGTGGAGGAGGGGGCCAAGGCCAAGGACGAAGAGGGCAAGTTCGGCAAGCAGGAGGCGAAGCAGGAGGAGGCCGCGCCCTCCAAGCCGGGCACCCCGGTGGTGGACAAGTCCAAGAAGGAGAAGGACCGCCAGGTGGTGGGCAAGGTGGGCCTGCTCGGCGCGCTCAAGGGCATGAAGGGTGGCGCTTCCGACGTGTTCGGTCCGGGCGGCATCGGCACCGGCATCAACAACTCGCTGGGCGGCCTCAAGGGCGGCGCGGCCATGGGTGACGCGCACGGCGTGGGCGGCCTGGGTTCGCGCGGCACGGGCAACGGCGGTGGTGGCACGGCGCTGGGCATCGGTGGCCTGGGCACCCAGGGCAACGGCCGGGGCACGGGCGGGTCCGGCGGCATCGACCTGGGCGGCCGCGGCAAGTCCGTCACCAAGGTCATCCCCGGCAAGACGACGGTGATTGGCGGCCTGGACAAGGACGTCATCGCCAAGGTCATCCGGCGGCACCAGAACGAGATCAAGTACTGCTACGAGTCGGAGCTGAACAAGAACCCGTCGCTGGCCGGCAAGGTCGCGGTGGCCTTCACCATCGACCCGGCGGGCGCGGTGGCGGACGCCGGCGTGTCCGAGTCCACGCTGGGCAGCACCGCGGCGGAGCAGTGCATGATCTCCCGCATCCGTCGCTGGAAGTTCCCGGAGCCCAAGGGCGGCGGCGTGGTGAACGTGACGTACCCCTGGCTGTTCTCGCCCTCGGGTGCGGACGCCGCTGAGTAGTCCGGGGCGCACTTCGTAGACTGGAAGACCGAAATGGCGTGGACGAAACGGTCCACGCCATTTTCATTTTTCCCCGCTGCCGTTTCGTGCCGGGCGTCACTACTGTCCGTGCCACTGCTGCCAGGCGTGCGAGGGAGCAGGAGGACAACGTGACGGGAGGAGTCGTGAGGAAGTCGCTGCTGTTGGCCGCGCTCGCGCTGGCGACGCCGGCCCTGGGGGCCACGCCGCCGGAGGGCGTGCCGTTCGAGCCGCGCCGGGGGTTCTTCACAGAGACCGACGTCGGGGTCTTCTTCACGGTGGGCGGCGAGAACAGCTACTCCAACGCGCAGTCGTACGTGCAGTTGGGCATTGGCTATGACTTGACGGAGCGGCTGTCGCTGGGCGCCCACTTCGCGCTGGGCTCCTCCGCGCAGAACTGCTTCGCGGGCTACCTGCCGGACTCCAACGTCTGCGCGTTGTCCGACAACTTCACGGTGGCCTTCGGCGACTTGACGGCCGCGTACCACGTGCGGATGGCCAACCGCTTCTACCTGACGCCCAAGGTGGCGGCGGGCTACACGCGGTTGGATCCCACGCCGGTGGATCCGGACCAGGGCGACCCAGGCCGCTCCGTCAACGCCTTCAACGCGGGCCTGGGCGTGGGCGTGGAGTACGCCACGTCCTTCGACCACTTCTCCGTGGGCGCGGACCTGCTCGGGCGCTACATCTTCGGGCCCAACATCATGACGTTCGCGGTGTTCCCGCGCGTGAAGTACACGTTCTGAACGGACTACGCGCCCAGACAGAACCCGGCGGCCTTCATGGCGTGGATGGCCGTGGTGTCGAACACCGGCACCGACGCGTCGCCGGGTTTGATCAGCAGGGTGATTTCCGTGCAGCCCAGGATGATTCCCTGGGCGCCCCTGCGGACCAGGCCCTCCATGATGCGCTGGTATCGTTCCCGGGAGACGGCCTTCACCTGGCCCAGGCACAGCTCCTGGTAGATGACGTCATGGACCTCCTGGCGCTCCGCGTCGGTGGGCACCAGGACCTCCAGGCCTGACCCGGCGAGCCTGCCTTTGTAGAAGTCCTGCTCCATCGTGTAGCGCGTCCCGAGCAGGCCCACGGTCTTCACGTTGGCGCGGAGGACCTCCTGGGCGGTGGCATCCGCGATGTGCAGGAAGGGGATGCGGATGGCGGAGGTGAGCTCCGGCGCCAGCTTGTGCATGGTGTTGGTGCACAGGACCAGGGCATCGGCCCCCGCGCGTTCCAACGCCTGGGCGGCGTCGCACAGGATGCGGGCCGCGTCGTCCCACCGGCCGGCGCTCTGGGCGTGTTCAATCTCCTGGAAGTCCACGCTGTAGAGGACGACCTTCGCGGAGTGATGGCCCCCCAGCTCCCGCTTCACGTGCTCGTTGATCAGCCGGTAGTACTCCGCTGAAGACTCCCAGCTCATCCCGCCCAGCAATCCAATCGTCTTCATTTGTGTCATTCCCTCCCGTACCGGGCGTATCCGGCGGGCGTGCGGCCCACGATGCGCCGGAAGTCGCGGATGAAGTGGGCCTGATCGAAGTAGCCCAGCTCCAGCGCCAGCCGCGCCAGCTCTGGAGGCGGCGTTTCGCGCAGCCGCTCCGCGGCTTCATGCAGGCGGTAGCGCTGGATGACCCACTTGGGATTCACGCCCACGTAGCGGTTGAACAGCCGCTGCAGCGTGCGCAGGCCCGGGCCTCCGGGCGTGAGCAGGTCCTCCACCTTCGTCACCGCGCGGTCCTCCAGGATGCGCGCGACGAGCCCCTGCACGAGCGCCACGTTCGGATCCGGCGCGGGCATGCGGGCTCGCAGGAAGGCCTCCGCCAGGGCGATGCGCTCTTGGTCCGCGTCACGCGTGACGTCGGTGGCGAGGATGGCCTCTTCCATCTCCAGCGCCTCCGGGCCCAGCACTGCACCAGGTGAGACGGCGCGGCGCGTGAGGGTGGACACCGGCGTGCCCACGAAGGGGAAGAAGCCGCCGGGCCGGAACTTGATGCTGAACACGCCGCCCAGGCCCTCCAGTGTGATGGAGAAGCGGCCCGGGTGCGGGCCTCCCACGCGGGACGTGCCGTCCTGGAAGGCCCAGTGCACGGACGGGTGGCTGAGGCTCTGCTGGAGGTAGGGCGGCTGCCCGCGCAGGTCCCACCGCACGGCCCAGAAGTGTTCGACCCACGGGCGCAGGTCCTCCGCGGGCAGGACGCGGACGTGCTCGAAGTGCCGGGCCTCCGGCCGGGGATACAGCAGCCCCCGAGGCTTTCCCGCGTTCGACTCCACCCGCCGTGTCGCCTCCCTCGGGACGTCCGTGTCCCGACGCGTTTCTACTACCGCTTCGATTGACGCCGGACAGGTGCCCCGGCCTGTTGGGCGGATTCAGCTCCGCCGCTCGTGTGCTCACCCTGAAAGCCACCCTCGCGGTTCTTTCCAGTTAAGCCCATGACCCCCGTTCTCCCTTCCCATGCCCGTGTGTGGGTGCTGGCGCTGTCGTTGCTGTCCGTCCCCTCCTTCGCGCAGGGCCTCCCGGACCTGCCGTCCGCGGAGGAGTGCTGGGGCCAGTCGCCGGACGCGGACCAGGACGGCGTGAGCGACAGCTGCGAGCTCCAGGTGGCCGCGGCCTTCATGCCCACGCTGTGGATTGCCCAGGGCGAGAAGGGCGTGGCGCGCCGGCCATACTTCGCGGCGCGGCCGTTGAACTCCGCCCTGCGCACGCTGCGCATCTTCTACCTGGCTGCGTATCAAGAGGACCACGGCATCCCGAGCCTGGGCATCTTCAACGTCTTCGCCCACGACGGGGACTCCGAGTTCCAGGTGCTGGACGTGCACTACACCGACGGCCGCTGGTACCTGGACCAGGCCTTCCTGTCCGCGCACCTGGAGACGGCGTGTGACTCCTCGGGCTGGTACAGCTACGCGCAGCTCGAGTACGCGGGGGCGTACCGGGGCGCGCCGCGCATCTACGTGGCCGGGAACAAGCACGGCTCGTACAACTCGAAGGCTGCCAGCGACCGGTGCTGCTACTTCACCGACAGCTGCTCCCAGGGCCGGCAGGAGGCGTTGGATCCCGGCAACCAGCTCGCGGGCCGCAACGTGGGCTCCATTAGCCTGCCGTTGATCAACGCCGTCACCGTCAATGGCCAGACGGAGCGGCTGCTGGACGACGTGGAGTTCAAGGGCTGGGACGACCAGGGGAACCGGAGCAACTCCACGCCGTACCGCGCCCGGCTGGTCCGCTTCGGCTTCTGAACCAGGAACGAAGAAGGGGCCGCCACCCGCGAAGGTGACGGCCCCTGGATGCTTTCAGGCGCTCAAGGCGAAGGACTCCTCCACCTGGGTGCTCCTCGTTGTGGATGGGGGCTTTCGCCGCCTGACGCCTTCTGGATGAGTCTGCGCGTCCAGGGGGCCAACGATTCTTCAACTCAATGCCAGACTCGACAGGGCAGGCAGCGTCGTGGATTGTGGCAGCCCAGCGGGTGCTCTGGCCGAGCCGGCAGCAACGGCTCAATGCGTCGCCACAGCTCGTCTGTAACCGTCCGGCCAACGACGTGCCGTGAGGCATTGCCGGGGTATCGGCGCGCGGCGGACGCTTCCGGGCATGGCGAAGCAGGTGGAGAAGCCGGAGTGGGCGCGCGTCGCGAAAGCCTTCGAGGCG
>NZ_RAWN01000330.1:0-6126 GCF_003668895.1 Corallococcus sp. AB045 | reverse complement strand
CTGGCGGGGAAGGACGGGGGTCGGCGTGCTGCGGGGTGAGAGGCGGATCATGGCGTGGGCCCTGGGTTGGAACTTTCAACCCGGATTCACGCGGCAGCCGCCCGCCGTTGAATTAAGCCGAGTTAAATCCGGGCTTCATCCAATCCTCCGCCCTCCCCTCCTCTACGCGCCGCGCAGGTCCACGCTCCGGGCGAACGCGGGCTTGCGCCGCGCATGCGAAGCCTGCTCGTAGGCATAGGCGAGCTTGAGCAACACGGGCTCGCTCCAGGCGCGGCCAATGAAGGACACCCCCACCGGCAGCCCGTGCACGTCGCCCGCGGGCACCGTGAGGGTCGGGTAGCCGGACACGGCGGCGGGCGTGGAGCTGCTGCCCAGCCAGTGGTCGCCCAGCACCAGGTCGATGGGGCCCGCCGGTGCCTGCGTCGGCGCCACGAGCGCATCCAACTTGTGCTTGTTCATCACCGCGTCCAGGCCCTCGGCGCGCGAGTACCGGCGGCACGCCGCGAGCGCCTTCTTGTAGGCGGCGTCCGTGAGCGGGCCCTTCTTCTGCGCCTGGAGCAGCAGCTCCTGGCCGAAGTAGGGCATCTCGCGCTCGCGGTGCTTCTCGTTGAAGGCGATGAGGTCCGCCAGCGTCCGCACGGGGGCGCCCTCGCCGAGCTGTGCGAGGTACGCCTCCAGGCCCGCCTTGAACTCATACAGCATCACTTCCAGCTCGGGCTCGTCGAGCTTCGCCACGTTGGGCAGCACCACGGGGTCCACCAGCACGGCCCCTTGCGCCTTCATCACTTCGAGCGCGCGCTCCACGACCGCGTCCGTGGCCGGGTGGTAGCCGAAGAACCGCTCGCGCGGCACACCGATGCGCGCACCCTTGAGCCCCTGGGGGTCGAGGAACTTCGTGTAGTCCGGGTGGGCGCGGCCCTTGCCCGCGGCGGTGGCGGCGTCGCGTGGGTCCTCGCCCGCGAGCACGCTCAGCAGCGCCGCGGCGTCCGCCACGGTGCGCGTCATGGGGCCCGCGGTGTCCTGGGTCGACGAGATGGGGATGATGCCCGCGCGGCTGACGAGCCCCACCGTGGGCTTCAAGCCCACCAGCGAACACGCGGACGCGGGCGAGACGATGGAGCCGTCCGTCTCGGTGCCCACCGATACGGCGCAGAAGCTGGCCGCGGTGGCCGAACCCGAGCCCGAGCTTGAACCGGAAGGCGTCCGGTCGAGCGCATAGGGATTGCGGCACAGGCCGCCGCGCCCGCTCCAGCCGCTGGTCGAGTGCGTGGAGCGGAAGTTGGCCCACTCGCTGAGGTTCGTCTTGCCCAGGAGCACGGCGCCGGCGGCGCGCAGCCGCTCCACGATGAACGCGTCTCGCGGCGGGACGGCGCCCACCAGCGCGAGCGAGCCCGCGGTGGTCTGCATCTTGTCGGCCGTGGCGATGTTGTCCTTGATGAGCACGGGGATGCCGTGCAGCGGCCCGCGCGCGCCCTTCGCCTTGCGCTCGGCGTCCAGCGCGTCGGCCTGCGTGAGCGCGTCGGGGTTGAGCTCGATGACCGAACACAGCGGAAGGTCCCCGGTGCGGTCGAGCGCACGGATGCGCGCGAGGTAGGCCTCCGTCAGCCCGCGCGCGGTGTGCTTGCCGGACTCCAGGCCCGCCCGCAGCTCCGCGACCGTCGCCTCCTCGAGCGCGAAGGCCCCGGGCGTGGCGGCGGCCGGCGCGGCGGCGCGCGCATCGCGGGCGGCCAGCGCCCCCGTTACGACCGCCGCGGCCCCGAGGAGCGTGCGGCGGGAGAGGCCCGCCGGGTTCACATCGGAAGCAGCCGTCTTCTTCGTCATGGAGCAGGCACCCGTTCGTGGAGGGGCGCCAAGTGGACCCGATTCCCCCACCTGGCGGAAGAGCCGTGGCGAGCATCTTGTGACAAGGCTGGCACAATCCCAGCCAGAAGCGGTGTCAGGGGCGTGTGATACAGACAACTCCTCACCTGGAGACCCCCTCATGCGTCTACGTGCCCTTGCATTGACCTGCTTCACCGCACTCGCGGCCTGTGACAACACCCCCATCGAATCCGAGTCCACGGAGGAGCTGGGCGTCAGCACCGCCGCGGAGACGGCGACCCGCCTCTACGCCACGGTGGGCAACAACGAGCTGAGCTTCGAGACGCTCGGCACCTTCGAGCAGCGTGACGGCGTCCGCGCGCTCGTCATCCGCGCCACCGCGAACCGCTACCTCGCGGACGTCCTCAGCTTCGTTCCGGACGACGCCTTCGGGGACGCGAACGTCATCAGCGAGCGCCGGTTCGAGATCGTCCTCCACGAGGGCCACGAGCTCAACACGGTGCTCTCGGGCCTGCCGCTCTTCGTCAAGGTCACCACGAACACGGGCACGCCGCGCGAGTACACCGCGCGCATCGTGGTGGCCCCGCGCTTCTATGACTTCCGCGGCGACTCGGGCATCTGGATCGACGAGGCGGTCACCCCCCGCTACGTCGTCCAGGGCAACGAAAACCTCCTCTACCGGGGCCACGCCTCGGTCTCCGGCTACACCGACTGGCTCTCCGTCACGGCGCCCGACGGCATCCCGTCCGTCTACGGCCGGCCCAACTACAAGCTCGACTGGACGTACACGAAGCTGCACCAGGCCATCGACCCGCACACGGTCCCGCTCGCCTTCAGCGCTGGCGGCGACAACGGCGCGACGATGCAGAAGACCGCCCGGCTGGTGGCGCGCGTGACGGAGTTCGCGCTCACCGACGGCGACGCCTACGACGTCTGGCCCAGCCTGCCCTGCGACCCCGTCGTCTCCAATTGCTACCACTCGCAGCCCGCGGGCACGACGGACTTCAGCCAGTGCGGCACCTACCGACAGGTCCTGCGTTGCACGTACTGAGCGACCCGCGGCAGGTGTAACCCGGTGGTTGTCGCGAACGGGCCTGTTCCCCCTGGGGGAGCAGGCCCGTCGTGTTCGTGCTTCAGAGATGGGGTTCGCGGCTCGGATCTCCGCCGGCAGCCCGGCGCTGGCGCCCCCGCCTCTGACCTCGACGCGTCGAATCGACGTCGAACGGGCGTTTTCGACGCGTCGAAGGAGGGCCATTCCAGGCGCCGCGCACGTGTCCCGAGGCGTCCGCGTGCTGGCACGCCTTGTGTACTGAGGGGATGCGTCGCGAGCGGCACGAAGCCGCTCCGGCCCAATCCCACCTCACGCTCAGGAGAGAACGACCATGTCCAGCATCAATGCCTTCAGCTCCACCACCTGCGGCTCCTCGATTGGCACGGCCACGGGTGGCCCGATGCTCCCCGGCTCCGCCCTGGTGTCCATCAACGGCAGCACGGACCTCTCGCAGTGCATCAAGGGCGACGGCGGCTCGTACGTGCAGAAGATCTCCATCGAGAGCTACGATGGCGTCGTCTACACCAACAAGATCGTCGTCACGGGCTGCGGCCCGACCGGCATGGGCAACCGCTCCGACTTCACCTTCACCATGGCGAGCGGCGAGACCGTCACGCTCACCATCGCGAGCACGTCGCTCGAGGACCACACGGTGAAGTGCAGGACGACCGGGCTCGTGAAGATCGACTGGAACCTGAAGGACCTCTAGGTTCACACGACCTGCTCCTGGGCACCGGGGCCAGGCCCGCGGGTCCAGGCCCGGATGGCGCCCACGTCCGGCGTGCGGCGCCATCGCCGACGCGTTCGCCTTCGCGGCGGGCGCGCGGTTGACGTAAAGACAGACGCGTCTGAAGGTCGGTGGACGCGCCTTGCATGAACCTGGCTTCCTCCCGACCTCGCATGCCCCCCGGAGGTCCGGCGAGGCATTGCGTCGGGCATGGCCGAAGAGTTTCACGGAGCCCTGCGCGGATGGAGCTCCTCCGCGGTCGCGCTCGCGGCCTGCCTCCTTGCGACCAGGGCGCCGAAGACTCCGGCGGTGAAGAACATGATGACGCTGTAGATGGCCGCGGGAATGGCCATCACGCCGTCATTGAGCAACCGGGGGCTGGAGGCGATGGCGATGGCGAGCGTGCCGTTGTGGATGCCCACCTCCATCGCGATCGCCACCGCCTGCTTGCGCTCGACACGCAGCAGCATGGGCACCACGAACCCCACCGCCATGCTGGCCAGGTTGAAGGCGAGCGCCGCGAGCCCCACGCTCTGGAAGTACGTGCCCAGCTGATCCCGCTCCTTGAGCGTCGCCGCGAGCACCACGAGCACCAGGAACAGCGCCGAGATGATGCGCACGGGCCGGTCCAGGCCATTCGCGAGCGCCGGCCGCTTCGCGCGCACAAACATTCCCAGCGAGATGGGCACCAGGACGATGCCGAACACCTGGACGATCTTGGCGAACTGCAACGGAATGGCGCGCTCCTCCCCCATGAAGTGCGCAAGGGAGAAGTTCACGATGAGCGGCAGCGTGAGCAGCGACAGCACGCTGTTGACCGCCGTCAGGCTCACGTTCAGCGCGACATCGCCCTTGGCCAGGTGACTGAAGAGGTTCGCGGTCGCACCGCCCGGCGTCGCGGAGAGCAGCATCAACCCCACCGCGAGCTGGGGAGGCAGCCCGAAGCCGGTCGCGATGGCGTAACAGACCCCAGGCATGAGCAGCGTCTGACAGCCCAGGCCCACCAGCGCCGCGCGCGGATACACCGCCACTCGGCGGAAGTCCGCGAGGGTGAGGCTCAGCCCCAGGCCGAGCATGATCACGCCCAGGGCAATCGGAAGAAACACCTCGGTGATGACGCTGCTCTGCATGGCGGGCCCCCAGCGAAAGCACACACTCTGCCAGAAAACCCCGCGTCGCAGACCCCGCGATGACGGAATCCAGTGGCGGCCAATTCCTCCCATGACAAGGGGCGTCATCCCCTGCGCATGCGAGCCTTTACCTGTTGAAACACGCGGCGAGACTCGCGGCCCCTTCGCGGGGCGCCGGATGGTCGCGCACATGAAGAGACCGGTGCTGTTGCTGGGCCTGCTGCTGGTGCTGGCCGGCTGCAAGGGAACGATTGGCGGAACCCCGTCGCTGGACGCCTCCGTCCCCGACGCGGGGACCCGCCCGTGGAGCCGACCGCCTCCGCCTGCGAGGTCGAAGCCATGTCGTGGTCCTCGAAGCCCAGTTCCAGATCGCGACGGCCGCGCTGCTGGGAGGCCTCACGAACGTTGTCGTCCTCTCCGCGGGCACGTCAGGGATCGACGTCACCTACCCCGCAGACATCACGGGCCTGACGCACCACCAGCTCCAGCACGAGATTGAAGCCGGCGCGAACTGGAACGCGGTGGTGGAGGTCACCCGCCGCCATGTCGCGCTGGTGGCGAAGCTCGCGCGGACGCTGGCGGCCACGCCGGAGGTGGGCGCGAGCGGCTCCATGCTGGACCCCACCGCCATCCTCTTCATGTCCGACAACGCGGGATGGCCGGGCCCGGAACCGCCAAGGTCTCCAACCTCTTCAACTCCCTGGGGCACGCGCTCGGGGATAGCTCGCTCGACCACTTCGGGCTGGAGGTCAGCACGCGCATCAAGCCCGGACCGCTCAGCGAACTGTACGGCTGACGTCATGGAGTCCCATGGGAAGACATGGCCCACATGATTGGGAGTCGAGCATCAAGGCCCTACGGCGAACCATGCGGAGCCCGGGGCAAGCCTCCCAGAGCCAGAGAAGGCTCTGGGAGGAGGCCCAGGCCTACCGCACGACAGGTCCGCGAATGTGGCCACCGCCGGTATCGTATGCGCCATCCGGGACGTTGACCGTATGGCCATTGCGCTTGATGGCCGCCCCTGCGGCGCCCCCACTGGACGCGAAGACACAGGCTGCCGAAGACTGTCCCGGCTGCCCATATCCGCCGCCATCACCGCCCAGGACGGAGTAAGAGCCGGGTCCCATCGACCCACCGGTATAGTCGCCAGCCTTGCCTCCCTCGCCTCCCGTATTTCCACCCGAGTTCCCAGGCGTACCGCTCCGGCCCCCATTGTCCTGACCGCAGAAAGCCAGCTCATCAGCGGGGCTGAGACTGGAAGCCCCCGCCCCTCCGGCGCCGCCTACGGCACCGGCACCGCCGCCGCCACCTGCGTTTGAATTGCAGCCCGAGCCACCGCCACCACCGCCACCGCCACCCCAGATGTTTCCCTGATTGTTGATTGTGGTGGGCACCGT
>NZ_RAWN01000329.1:0-6301 GCF_003668895.1 Corallococcus sp. AB045 | reverse complement strand
GGGCGTCGCAGGGCGGGGGCTATCCCGACCGGCTCGCCTCCCGCCTCCGGAAGGACGGCCTCCCCGTGGGCCATAGCAACCTGGGGCAGAGCGGTGCGCGCGTGCGCGACATCGTCAACAACGCCCTCAAGCGCGTCATCGCGTTGCAGCCCACGCTCATCACCCTGGGCGTGGGCACCAACGACATCTGGCGCGGCACCGAGGTGGCGGAGTTCGAGGACGACCTGGACCGCATCGCCCGGCGGCTGAAGCAGACCGGCGCGTCCATGGTGGTGGTGAACCTGGCGGACATGGCGCTCGCGCCGGTGGCGAAGATGGTGCCCAGCGCGCTGTACGAAGGGCGCATCGAGCCGTTCAACGACGCCATCGCCTCCGTGGCCCGCTCACACGGGCTCCACCTGGTGGACCTCTACACCGCCAGCCGGGAGATGATCCCCCGGCGCCCGGACTTCTTCTGCTCGGATGGCTTCCACCCGTCCGCGGAGGGCTACGAGGAGTGGGCGGACCTGATGCTCCCCGTGGTCCGCACGCTCGTGCGGCGGTAGGCCCCGGCTCGGAGGAGCGGGGCAGGGCGCCTTGACGCCCCGCGCTCAGGCCTTCGCGATGCCGGAGGGCGCGGGCGGAGTGGACGGCGCGTCCGCGGGCGGCGCGTTGATGCTGCGCTCGCGGCCGGGGTGGACCTCCATGCCGGGCTCGAACGCCGTCACGCGGTTGCGGCCCGTCCGCTTGCTGCAATAGAGCGCCGAGTCCGCGCAGTCCACCAGCGTGTCCTGCGCCGTCGCGTCCGTGGGGAAGTGCGAGACGCCGATGGACACCGTGACATGCCCCCCGGGCAGCCCCGGACGGCTGAGCGTGACGGAGTCCGCCACCGCGCGGCGCAGCGTCTCCGCCACCTCCACCGCCGTGGCCTTGGACACCTGCGGCAGCAGCAGCACGAATTCCTCGCCGCCGTAGCGTCCCAGCGTGTCCACCTTGCGCGCGCGGGTCCGGAGCACGTCGGAGACCCGGCGCAGCGTCTCGTCCCCGGCGCGGTGTCCGGCCAGGTCGTTGAGCCGCTTGAAGTGGTCCACGTCCACCATCAGCAGCGCCATCGGCACGCCGAAGCGCTGGGCCCGCGCCAGCTCCAGGTCCAGGCGCTGGAAGAGGTGGCGGCGGTTGGGCACGCCCGTGAGCGCGTCCGTCAGCGTGAGCTTCACCGTCTCCGCGTGCAGGCGCGCGTTCGTCACCGCCGTCGCGGCCTGATCCGCCACCGCGGTGAAGAGCTCGATCTCCTCCGCGGAGATGCTCGCCGTCTCCGGGCGCTGGAAGTTGATGACGCCCAGGAGCGTGTCCGCGTGCACCATGGGCACCGCCAGCAGCGAGCCCTGCTCCGAGCCGCCGCGCAGCCCGCGCCGCGCGAAGACGCTGGTGCTGTCCGTCAGGTCCGGCAGGTACACCGCCTTGCGCGCCTGGGCGGCCCGGCCGCATGCGCCCTCGCCCATGGCGAAGGTGTGGCCCTCCAGGCCCCGGCCCCGCGGCCACGCGTGCTTCACCTCCAGCAGGCCCTCCTCGTTGAGGAGCATGATGGAGAAGTCCGGGATGTGCAGGCGCTCCACCACCATGCGGGTGATGCGCGACAGGAGCTCGTCCAGCTCCAGCGTGGTGTTGAGCGAACGGGCCACGTCGAACAGCAGCGACAGCTCCGTCAGGCGCTCCTCCAGCTCGTCCTTCAGCGCCAGCTTCTCCTTCACCAGCTGAAGGTCGCGGTGCGTGTCGATCTCCTCCACCTTCATGGAGGTGAGCCGCGCGAGCATCTGGTTGAAGGCCGCGCCCAGCCGGGAAATCTCATCCGTGCCCCGGGCCTCCGCGCGCACCAGCAGGTCGCCGTCCGCCGCGCGGCCCATGGCCTCGCTCAGCCGCTTGAGCGGCGCGGTGAGCACGAAGCGCAGCGACAGCCAGGTGACGAGCCCCAGGATGCCCACGAAGAGCACCATCGCGCCCAGCGCGTCCTGGAACACCGTCTGGAGCTGGCGCGTCAGCGCGGGCTCGCCCATGCGCACCTGCAGTACGCCCATGCGCTGCGCGGCCTCGCCGGTGTGACAGCCGGAGCACTCCGGACCGCCCAGGGGCCGCACCACCTCCGTGCCGTGGTCGCTGGAGCGCGCCGTCTCCGGCCCCGTCGCGGACAGCCGCGCGGCCTCCGGGTGCGGGTGGCCCTGCTCGGCCGGCCGCCGGCTCCACCGGATGCGCCCGTCCGGCGTCAGGACCCGCAGGTCCTCCACGGAGCGGAAGAGCCGCGTGTCCGACGACAGCACCTCCGCCACCGCGCCATGGGGAGCCGCGCCCGGCACCTGCGGCAGCGTAAACGTGGAGGCGACGGCCTCCGCCAGTGCGAGCGCCTCCAGGTGCGTGCCTTCCCGCACCGCTTGTCGCGCCTCGCGCGAGAAGTGGCCCACGCCCAGGAGCGCCACCACCAACCCGGGCAGCGCGATGCTCCACAAGAGCTTCCTGCCAATCGTCTCGGAACCGAGGGCCATGTGCGGGGCGCAGTGTGCTTCGTGCATTCGCGTTCTGTCCGCGAGTGACGGAGTGTTGAAAATTGTCAGGGGCATGACACGCCCTGTCAAACGTACCGGTGTCGAAATATTGAAATGGGGGTGTGGGTCCTCGGCGGTTTCCTGTTTTCACGGGCTGTACCCGTGACACGGTGGGCGCACTCCCGAAAACCGAGCCCGGTGATAGGAAATCCGCCCATGACCCTGCCCGTGTTCCTCACATCCGCGCTGCTGCCGGTGCCCCATGGCTTCGCCACGCGCGCGGGTGGGGTGTCCGAAGGGCCCTACGCGTCGCTGAACCTGGGCTTCTCCGTGAACGACGAGCGCCCCCGGGTGGAGGAGAACCACCGCCGGCTGGCCCAGGCCGCGGGCGCGCGTCTGGGCGCGCTCTGCCGGGTGTCGCAGGTGCACGGCGACACGGTGCTGGAGGCGCGCGGCGAACCCGACGACCTGCTGCGCCCGACGCTGGGCGAGGCGGACGCGCTCTGGACGGAAGGGGAGGGCAGTTGGGTGGCGGTGGGCACCGCGGACTGCGTGCCGGTGCTGATCGTGGACCCGCGAGCCAGGCGCGTGGCGGCGGTGCACTCCGGATGGAAGGGCACGGACCTGGAGATCAGCGCCCGCACGGTGGAGGCGCTGGTGGCGCGGGGCAGCCGGCCGGAGGACCTGCTGGCGGCGGTGGGCCCCTGCATCCAGGCGTGCTGCTACGAAGTGTCCCCGGAGCTGGGCGACCGCTTCCGAGCGCGCTTCGGCCCGGAGGTCGTCCGGGCGGGGGACAAGCCGCACCTGGACCTGCCACTCGCAGTGAAGGAGTCCCTCCTGAAGGCGGGCCTGAAGCCGGAGCACGTGGACGTGCTACAGGCCTGTACGGCGTGTGATCCGGACCGGTTCTTCTCCCACCGCCGGGACGCGGGGCGCACCGGGCGTCACCTCAACTACGTGCTGCACCGCTTCTAGCGGAGGCCCGCCGGGGTCGTTTTCTTGACGGTCTCCGACCGGCCTTCCTATCCTCGACCTGGAATTCCCTCCGTCCAGGCTCGTGCCGGTGCGTCCCTTCCTCTTCCGCCTGTTTGCCGCTGTCGCGCTGTCCGCGCCGACCGCCTGCGCCACCACCGCTGCTTCGCAGACGGAAGTGGGCCGGCTGGAGGCGGAGGTGCGCACGCTGCGCGCATCCCAGGCGTCGCTGCTGGAGCGCCTGGAGCGGTTGGAGAACCGCGACGCCGTCTCGCGAGCCCGCACCGCCGCCCCGGCCCCCGCCGCAGCGTCCCCGAAGGCCACCGCGAGCTCGAAGCCGGAGGCCGCCTCGCCGGAGGCGGGCGAGTCGCTGAGCCTGGCGCCGGCGGAGCTGACGGTGGTCCGGCTCAAGCCGAAGAAGGAACCCGCGCCGCGCATCAACACGGCGGTGGCGGTGATGGAGCCGGACACGGACCAGATGGAGATGTTCATCTCACCGGTGGAGGGCTCGTCGGGGACGGGCTCGGTGGGCTCGATGGGCTCCACCACGGCCGCTCGCATGGAGCCGCCGGAGAAGGACCCGGACATCCTCGACGCCGAATACGAGCGCGCGGTGGCCATGCTGCGCACCGGCAACGTGGAAGGCGGCGTGGAGACGCTCACGCGCTTCGCGGCGGAGAACCCTCGCCACCCCCGCGCCGACAACGCCCTGTACTTCAGCGGCCTGGGCCAGATGGGGCTCAAGGACGCGGCCGGCGCGGCCAAGACGTTCGAGAAGCTCATCAAGAACTACCCCGCTGGGGATGCCGTCCAGGACGGCATGCTCCGGCTCGCGGAGTGCCGGGTGCGGCTGAACCAGGCCGTGGATGCCCGAGCCCTCTATACCCGCGTCGTCACCCAGTTCCCGGGGACGGCCGCCGCCACGCAGGCGGAGCAGCGGCTCGCCGCGCTCTCGCCGTAAGCCCTTTTTGTGAAAGGACGTCGTCCGATGCGCTCCCGGATCCTCGCCACCCTGCTCGTGCCCCTCACCGTCGCGCCGGCATGGACGGCTTTCGCCCAGGACGCGCAGGAGGAGGAGCCCCAGCCGTCCGCCGAGACGGAAGGGCAGGACATCTCCGACGACGTGGAGCAGCGCCCCACCTCCGTCACGCTCCCGCCCGGCGCCGCGCAGGGCCGTGAGAGCGCGCCCGGCCAGGTGCACACGGTGGAGACCGGCGACACGCTGTGGGACCTGTCCCAGCGCTACCTGGGCAGCCCCTGGTACTGGCCCAAGGTCTGGTCCTACAACCCGCAGATCGCCAACCCGCACTGGATCTACCCGGGCAACAACGTGAAGTTCTTCCCGGGGGGTGAGGAAGTGCCCGCGCGCGTGGAAGGCGGGGACCTGCCCTCCGACGACGTGACGGCGCCCGCGGACGTGAGCGGCGGCAGCCTGGTGTCGGTGGTCGGGAAGATCGGCTACGACCCGGCCAAGTCCAGCCCGGTGACGACCAAGGGCTTCGTGACGACGCGCGAGCTGGACGAGGCGGGCCGCATCGAGGGCTCGACCTCCGAGGCGCTGATGCTCTCCGCTCCGGAGAAGGTCTACCTGCGCTTCAAGAAGCGCGGCGCCGCCAAGATTGGCGACCGCTACGTCATCTTCCACACCGTGGAAGAGGTGAAGCACCCGGTGACGAACGCGCGCACGGGCTACCTCACGGAGCTCCTGGGCACGGTGCAGGTCGTCGCCATCAACAACGAAGTGGTCACCGCGCGCATCATGGAGACGTGGGACCCCATCTCCCGCGGCGACCTGGTGGGCCCCTCCAGCGAGAAGCTGTCGGAGCGCATCTCCCCCAAGCCCAACAGCAAGGAGATCCCCGGCTTCGTGCTCACGCCGATGACGCCGGGCCAGACGCTGCTGGGCGAGCACAACTTCGTCGTCGTGGACCGCGGCACCGCGGACGGCGTGCAGGTGGGCAACACCTTCACCATCGAGCGCCGGGGCGACCCCAGCCTGGATGTGCTCGGCCGCAGCGACTACAAGATGGGCGACGCGGGCAAGGGCCAGAAGACCTACCCCTGGGAGGCCGTGGCCCAGTGCATGGTCACGGAAGTGCGTGAGCGCACCTCCAACTGCCTGATGACCCGCTCCATGGTGGAGGTCTCCGCCGGCGACCGCGCCACCATGCGCAAGGACGGAACGCCCACCGCCAGCCGCTGAACGAAGGCGGCGATCGGCAGGAATGCTGCATTCCGACCCGCCCGGGAAGGGCGGGTCGCTTGACCCTCGAAGAACCGGTGTTATGTGTCACGCCCCTCCCGGGACCACCTCTATATAGGTGGGAAACAGGCGGGGGACGGCATGGCGGACACAAACACGGATACGCACCTACACTGGGACGAGCAGCGCGCCACCCTGGCGCTCTGGGCCATTGCTGGCCTGGGGCCCCGGACGTTGGACGCTGTGCGCGCGTTCGCCGGTGGGGCGCTGTCCCGGCTCGCGTCCACGCCCGTGCGGGACTGGGTGGCGGATGTCCCGGTGCCCGCGACCGTCCGTCAGCGACTGGGCGCCGTCGCATCGCTGGACGCCCTGGCGTCCCGGACGGAAGAGGCCTGTGCCCGGACGGGGCTGCAGGTGGCCTTCGCGGGCTCGCCGGCCTATCCCTCCCGGCTGGTGGGGGTGGAGGACGCGCCTCCGCTGCTGTTCCATCTGGGCAACCCGGGGCCGCCCCGGCGCAGGCTGGCGATGGTGGGCAGCCGTCATCCGGATCAGGGCTTCCTGCCGTTCGCGCGCACCTTCGCCCGGAAGGTGGCGGAGGCCGGGGTGGGGG
>NZ_RAWN01000328.1:0-6326 GCF_003668895.1 Corallococcus sp. AB045 | reverse complement strand
GACGACGCCCAGGCCCCGAAGGCGAAGACGCGCACCCCCGTCCGCAAGGCCAAGCGCGACGCCAGCGACCCGGCGGCCACCCCGGCCCGCGGCAAGTCCCGCACCGCCGCGCCCGCCGACGACTCGGAGGCCGACCTCCCCGCCCCGGATGACAGCGCCACAGAAGCGGCCGCGCCCCAGGGCTTCCTCACCCTCGTCACGGAACCTTCCGCCCGCGTGTCCCTGGCCGGCCGTTCCCTGGGCGAAACCCCGCTCACCAAGGTCGCCCTCCCGGTGGGCAGGCACACCCTGAAGCTCACGGACGGCACCGGCCGCCTCTTGAAGCTCCTGGTGGAGATCAAACCGGACGACACCACCTCCGTCCGCGTCCCCCTGGAGATGCTGGCCAATCCCTGAACCTGTCCGACTGTCGGACAGGTTCTCGCGACGCCACGCAATCACTCGCGGGGGTCCTCCGTACCCGAGGCATTCCGCCGGGACGTGCTCCCACGTCCTCGCGCCTCGCCCGGAGCCGCCCATGAGGATGTCCTCGCTGTCCCTGCTCGCCGCCTGCTGCCTCGCCACCACCGCCTGCACCGCTCACGCGGAAGACGCGGCCAGGCCCTCCCAGGGCTCCGGCGAGACTCGCCAGGTCGAGGACTTCCACGGCGTCTCCGTGAGCCACGGCATGCACGCGGAAGTGAAGGTGGGCCCGAAGTCCGTCCGCCTCGAGGGCTCGCCTGAAAACCTCGCCCGCCTCCAGTTGGAAGTGGAGGACGGCATCCTCACCACGCGCGTGGAGCGCAAGGGCTGGAGCGGCCTCAAAGGCAAGGTAAAGCTCATCGTGTCCTCGCCCCGCATCGACCACCTGGAGGCCAGCGGCGGCAGCCACATGAACGCGGACGTCACCGCGTCCGGCGAGCTCGACGCCGAGGCCAGCGGCGGCTCGGTCCTCACCGTGCGCGGCGTGGACGCCAGGCAGGTGGAGGCCGAGGCCAGCGGCGGCTCCGAAATCACGCTGACCGGCCGCGCGACACAGCTGGAGGCCGAGGCCAGCGGCGGCGCGCAGGTGCACGCCCAGAAGCTCCAGGGCATCAGCGAGCTGAAGGTGGAGGCCAGCGGCGGCTCCATCGTGGAGGCCGATGCCCCCGCCAGCGTCTCCGGTGACGCCTCAGGCGGCAGCATCATCCGCCTGTCGAAGCGGCCCCAGAGCTCCAACCTGGACGTCAGCGGCGGTTCGCGCCTCGACGCCTCGAACTAGCAGCGGTACCGGGAAAGGTTAGCCGGGCCCCGGGGAGTTCCCGGGGCCCGGATAGGCCCCCCACGAAGCAAAAAGAGACGCCGCACACCGGACCTCCAAGGTCATCCGGGCGACCGTCCTACCTTCCACGTGGATGCCGACCGCACCGGAGTGCCGTCGGACAAGCGCGTGGGCCCCATGGAACGCGCTCGAGTGACCGAACGCTTCGCAGTCCCCAAGATATCGGGAACCCGTCCCAATCCCAAACACCCAGCGTCGCTTTCGCCACGAGACTCGCAGGGGAACGCGCACCTCGCCGCGCCTGCTGTCCCCGACGGACTGTAAAAACGAACGCACCGTGCTCACACGGTGCGTCGTTGAGACGCGTCAGGTCGGGTCCATCCAGCGATGATGGAAAACTCCGTACGCGTGGGACTCCGCGAGCAACCTGCTCAGCGGGCCGGCGGCAAGCGGTCCGCGTTCTGACGCTCCACCATCCAGCCCGGATACTCAGGGGGCAGCTTGGAGACGGCGTCCAGCTTCGAGAGCTGCTCGGGGCTGAGGCGCAGCTCGGACGCGGCCAGGTTGTCCTCCAGCTGGGCCTGCGTCTTCGCGCCGAGGATGACGGTGGTGACGTGCGGCTGGTGCAGCAGCCACGCGAGCGCCACGCGCGCCACGGTGGTGCCCGTCTCCTTCGCGACCTCATCCATCACGTCGATGGCGTTGTACGCGCGCTCGCGGTCCACGGGCGGGAAGTCGAAGGTGGTGCGGCGAGCGCCCTCGGGGCCTTCGGCATTGCGGCGGTACTTGCCGGAGAGGAAGCCGCCCGCGAGCGGGCTCCACACCATCAGGCCCACCTGCTGGTCCTTCATCAGCGGCACCAGCTCGCGCTCCAGGTCGCGGCCGGCGATGGAGTAGTAGGCCTGGAGCGATTCGAAGCGGGACAGGCCGCGGTGGTCGCTCAAGCCCAGCGCCTTCATCAGCTGCCATGCGGCCAGGTTGGACGCGCCCAGGTAGCGCACCTTGCCCTGGCTCACGAGGTCGTCCAGCGCGCGCAGCGTCTCCTCCAGCGGCGTGGCCACGTCGTAGCCGTGGATCTGCAAGAGGTCGATGTGGTCCGTGCCCAGGCGCTTCAGGCTCGCGTGCACGGAGTCGAAGATGTGGTAGCGGGACAGGCCGGTCTCGTTCTGACCCGGGCCCATGCGGCCGCGCACCTTGGTGGCCAGCACCACCTGCGAGCGCTTCTCCGCCAACGCCTTGCCGAGCAGTTCCTCCGACTGCCCATACGAATACACGTTCGCGGTGTCGAAGAAGTTGATGCCCGCGTCCAGGCACCGGCCCACCAGCGCGTCGGCCTCCGACTGGCCCTGCTGCCCGATGTTCTTCCAGTAGCCCTCGCCACCGAAGGTCATGGCGCCGAAACACAGTTCAGAGACAAACAGGCCGGTGCGGCCCAGCGGACGGTAGTGCATGTGCGTGTCACCTTGGGTGGAAGTGAAGGCGGCCCCTCTTAACGTCCGGTGCACGGCCCCGCAGCAGGAAGGCACGCGATGACGGACGCACGCCGCTTCGTGGGCTGGGACCTGACGGACCCCTTCGCCCGAGCGCCCCGCCCCGTGGACGAGGCCATCGTGGACGGTGACGGCCGCGTGCGCTTCTCCCAGCGCGTCTGGCCCTCGGCACGGGCCGGGCATGGGCTGGACCCGGAGGCGCTCGCGGAGGCCTTCGCCACAAGGCCCGGCGACGTGGTGGTGGTGGACGGGCCGCAGGCGCTGGCGAACCCCGGCGCGAAGGTGCGGGACGCGGAGCGGAAGCTGCGTGCTCCGGGCCGCACCCCGGACGTGCTGCCCCTGCCCGGTGCGCCCTTCGCGGGCTTCGTGCGCGGCAGCGTGCTGCTGTTCTCCGCGCTGCGGACCCATGCCCGGGTGCCGATGCTGGACCTGGACACGCCGTCGCTGTCACACGCGCGCCTGTTCGAAGCCTTCCCCGGCGCTACCTGGCGCGCGCTGGCTGTGGAGAAGTTGGGGGCAAAGTCCACGCCGGAGGGACGCGCCCGGAGACAGGCCCTGCTGGAGTCCTCCGGCCTGCGCTTCGGAGATTTGGGAACGTGCACGCACGACCAGCTGGATGCCGCGCTCTGCGCCTGGCTGGGATGGCTCACGCGCACCCGGCCCCGGGACGTCACCGCGGTGGGCCTGCCCCTCACGCACGACACGGATGGAACATTGCGCGAGGGGCACATCCTGGACCTGACTCGACGGTAATCCACTATTGCTATTTTTACTGCTTAATCTGTTTTAATCCCTCTCAACTCCAACCGGAGAGGGACAACACATGCGTGGAACATCGTGGAAGGCCGTGACGGTGGTGGTGGGGCTGGTGGGCGCGCCGGTGCTGGCGGAGGACACGACGGCCCGTCTGCCGTACGGCGTGCCGGTGCCGGAGGGGCAGGAGCTGACGGCGGCGCCGGAGCCCTTCGACGAGTCGGTGCACGGCCGGGCGATTCCCAACACCCAGCCGCAGGCGAACGAGGTGTTGAAGGGCGCGGCGGCGCGGCTGCCGGAGCGGTCCAGCCGTCCGCGTCCGCGCGACCCCATCCCGGACATCTTCCCGGGCTCCGGGGACCGGGGCTTCTGGGTGACGCAGGGCCAGGGCATCTTCGCGGCCAACGACGCGCAGACGGACCTGGTCATCCCGGACAACGCGATTGGGACGACCATCTATGCGCCCACGCACATGCCGGCGGGCAACGTGTGCGTGGAGACGGTGACGGCGCACTGGCGCTATTCGGGCATGGCGACGACGGCGCACGCGCACGGCTTCTGGGACCACTGCGGCTTCGACGGCGCCACCGGCTGGCAGACCTTCGAGGGCATGGACGCGACGTGGAAGGGCAAGTACGTGCGCGTGCTGGACGGCGAGGAGCGCTACTTCACGGAGGCCTACAAGGACGGCAGCGGCTGCGCGCACGGCCTGCTCTACAACTTCACCCTGGGGCTCTGGGAGGAGAAGCTGACGCCCATCTGCGGCAACTCCGGCTTCGCCACCGGCTGGACGATGTGGGAATCGCACTACCTGATGGACGTGGCGCAGCGCTGCCCCGCGTTCCCGCGCGTGCGCGCCTCCGGCATCCAGATCTACACCGTGAGCGCCTGGCCCGCGCTCACCACCAGCAACAGCACCCAGCTGGGCCCCTACGGCCTGTGCTGGACCAACGGCACGTACAACTTCTCGGTCGCCGTGCCCAACAGCGACTGGACCGCGCTCACGCCGTGATGCACGTCATGACGACTCAGCGCCCGCGCACCGGGTCCTCATGATGGTCGTGCCCTGGCCCGCCGAACGTTCCGGGCCAGGGTTCCTCCGCGGGCTTCAGGCCGGGAATCGGGAAGCGCCGGAAGCGTGCCTGGCTGTAGGCGTAGGGCGGATCGCAATCGCCGCACGTCTTCGCCCCGTCCATCATCACGATGCTGTCCGGCCCCAGCTCCAGGAACTGCGCGGGCGTGGCCGCGTTCGACACCGGGCACTGGAACACCTGGCTGCCGTCCTTCGCGCTCACCGCGAACAGCACCGGCCCCGTCGCGTTCATGCCCGTGCCCACCACCACCGTCTCCGGCGGCTGGCCCGGCCAGGTCGTCCAGCTCGCCAGCCGCACCTCTGGCGCCACCGGCCCCGGCCACCCCTGGAACCCGTGCGTCCAGGACGGCGTGAGGTTCGGCAACGCGTAGCCCTCCAGCGTCCACCCGCCCGCGGTGTCGTCCTCGGACGGCGAGGGAATCACGTACGCGGAGGTCGCCAGCGCGCGGCCCAGCCCCCGGGGGAAGGTCTGTGAACCCACTGGCTGCCCGTCCTGCGTGCGCAGCGCCTGCGTGGAGCGCTCGTTGAGCAGGACCCCGTTCACGATGGCCAGCTCCCCCGCGGCGAAGGCCTCCGTCTTGCGCCAGCGCGGCACCCCGTCCTGCGAGAACGCCATCAACAACGTCGGCGCTCCCGGATACAGCGGCGCCCCCACGTTCTGCGTCTGTCCAAACGCCAGGTACAAATCGCCCGCCGCGTCGGACGCCACGCCGTACGGGTGCGGGTGGTTGCACTCGGCGAGCAGCGGATCCTGCAACGCCTGCGCGGACACCATCCCGCCAAAGGCATCCAACACCACCAGGAAGTACTGCCGGCACAGCGTGTCGCGCGACATGCCCGCCGGGTACGCCTCGAAGAGGGCCGCCAGCCGGTCCGGCTGCATCACCCCCAGCCGCGCCATGAACAGCGTCGTCAGCCCCTGCGCGAAATCCGGCCTCGCCGTCGTCAGGTCGAACGTCCACCGGGGCGCGCCCGTCACCCGGTCCAACAGCGACACCTGCCCGGACAGCGGCAGGTCCATGCACAACAGCCGGTCGTTCCACAGCATGCACCGGCGCCCGGACGTGCTCGCGCGCACCGGCACCGGGCCCGCCGCGTCCAGCAGCGCCGGCACGAAGAAGCCCACCAGCGTCACGTCCCCCGTGGGCCCCACCAGCAGGTCATGCAGCGCCTCGCCGTTGGAGGCCGCGTCGTAGGTCCAGTCCGGCGCCAGCGCCGTCGCGGCGGGGCGCTCGCACACGGAGCCCTTGCACTTCCCGGGTCCCTGGCAGGGGCTGGCCGGCGCGCAGGTGAAGTTGTCCGGCGGGTCGCGGCGCTGGCACGTCCCGTCCAGGCACACGTCCGCCGCGTCACAGCCGCGCTCCGGGCCGCAGAACATCCCGTCCGGCGCCTTCGCCAGCGTGCACCCCACCTTCGGGTCGCACGCGCCCACCTGGCACTTCCCATCCCCCGGGCACGGCGGCGCCGGCACCGACGTGCAGCCGTCCAGCGGGTTGCACACGTCAGTGGTGCACGCGTTGCCGTCGTCGCAGACGCGCTCCGCCCCCTTGCACCGCCCCGCCGTGCACGTGGCGTCCTGGAGGCACGCGTTGCCCGGGTCGCACGCCGTGCCGTCCGGCTCCTCGGCCTCCACGCACTTCTCCGTCGCCACGTCGAACGTGGAGGTGTGGCAGGCCACCGGCGTGGGGCAGTCCGGATACGGGTTCGACTCGCCGCGCAGCTCCATCCGCACCTCCCCGCCCCCCGTCTC
>NZ_RAWN01000327.1:0-6383 GCF_003668895.1 Corallococcus sp. AB045 | reverse complement strand
ACGGAAGCCCCGCCGCCCGAGGCCGCCCCTGCCCCGCCGGCCGGGTCCGATACCGGACATCCCGCTGGCCAGCCGGCCCCTCCAGCCCTCGCCCGCCCGGTGACGCTGGTGGTGGGCGGCGACGTGACGGTCGGCTACCACTACGAGGAGTACTTCGATGATCAGGTGGCCAAGGGGAAGACGCGCGAGGAGATGTTCGCGTACGGCTTCCGCGAGGTGATGCCCATCGTGGACTCCGGCGACCTGTTCGTCGTGAACCTGGAGTGCCCGTACACGGACAGCACGGTGAAGCTGCCCAAGAACTTCAACTTCCGCGCTCGGCCGGAGCTGGTGAACGTGCTCACCGCGGGCCGCGTGGGCGTGGTGAGCCTGGCCAACAACCACATGATGGACTACGGCGCGCAGGGGCTCCTGGACACCCTCACCTCCCTGGAGGCCGCGCGCATCCCCTACTTCGGCGCCGGCCGGAACCTGGCGGAGGCGCGCCGCCCGGCCGTCCTCACCGTGGGGGACCTGAAGGTCGCGTTCCTGGGCTACTTCTTCCTGGGCACGCGCAACATCGAACCCCGGGAGGTCTACGCCACGGACACCACGCCGGGCGTGGCCGGGCACTTCTCCGACGTGGAGGTGATGGAGCGGATGCTGCGCGAGGACATCGCCCAGGCGAAGGCCCAGGCGGACCTGGTGCTCCCCTTCTTCCACTGGGGCATCGAGGGCAACACCACCCCGGAGCCGTACCAGGTGCGCCTGGCGCACGCGGCCATCGACGCGGGCGCGGCGGGGGTGCTGGGCAGCCACCCGCACGTGCTCCAGTCCATGGAGCTGTACCAGGGCAGGCCGGTGGTCTACTCGCTGGGCAACTTCGTGTTCGGCGGGAACTGGAACCCCCGGGACAAGCGCAGCGTCCTGTGGCGGGCGCGCTTCGACTCCACGGGTTATGTCTCCAGTGACGTGCTGCCCCTCAGGACCGACCGCTACCCCGAGTTCCCCGTCCAGCCGGTGCCCGTCACGGGTGCCGAGGCCGATGGGGTGATGACGCTGCTGCGCACCGCGTCGCAGGGGACGCCGGGGCTGGAGCGGATGCTCCCCGCATTGGACGCAGAGGAAGCAGGAAGCCAGCCGCCCCCCTCCTCCAGTGTGAGAGGGGGGCAGTAGCTTTCGGGACTACTTGTTGTTGCGCTGGCCGCGCTTGAAGCGCGTGCGGCGGCGCTTCAGCTGCGCCTTCCGGGTCTTGGCGCGGTTCTTCAGCTTCTTCTTGGAACGATTCCCCTTCTGTGCGGCCATGTGGAAGGACTCCGTGTTGAGCGTGATTCAAGCCGCACCGGGCGGCGACGGGGGCCGTTCTTACATGCCGCTGCCCATACGGCCAAGGTTTTCCTTGACGCCCTCGGCCCTTGCCACGGGGCGCCCAACGGGGCAAGACGCCCCGGGAACCACGCATGATTGACAAATTGGAAGAGGTCGAGCGCCGCTTCGAGCGGCTCACGGCCGACCTGTCGAACCCCGATATCCTCGCCGACACGGCGAAGCTCCAGAAGGTATCCAAGGAGCGCGCCGGGCTGGAGAAGCTCGTCGAGACCTTCCGCGGCTACCGCAAGGTGCTGGCGGACCTGTCGGAGGTGGAGTCGTGGCTGTCCAGCTCCGACCCCGACGAGAAGGCCTACGCCAAGGAGTCCCTGCCGGGCCTCAAGGAGCAGCGCGAGGAGCAGGAAGCCGCGCTGAAGATCCTCCTGCTGCCCAAGGATCCCAATGACGAGAAGAACGTCATCCTGGAGATCCGCGCGGGCGCGGGCGGCGACGAGGCGGCCCTCTTCGCCGAAGAGGTCATGCAGATGTACCTGCGCTACGCGGACCGCAAGGGCTGGAAGGCGGACATCCTGGACATGAGCGCGGGCAACGCGGGCGGCGTGAAGGACGCCACGGTGACGCTCTCCGGGGACGCCGTGTTCAGCCAGCTCAAGTACGAGTCCGGCGTCCACCGCGTGCAGCGCGTGCCGGCCACGGAGACGCAGGGGCGCATCCACACCTCCACCATCACCGTGTCGGTGATGCCGGAGGCGGAGGACGTGGACGTGCAGATCAACCCCGCGGACATCGAGATGCAGGTGATGCGCTCCACGGGCGCCGGTGGCCAGAGCGTCAACACCACGGACTCCGCGGTGCGCCTCATCCACAAGCCGTCCGGCATCGTGGTGAAGTGCCAGCAGGAGAAGAGCCAGGGGAAGAACCGCGCCATGGCCCTGCGCATGCTGCGCGCGAAGCTCTACGACATGGAGCAGGAGCGCATCCGCAACGAGCGCGACTCCATGCGCCGCGGCCAGGTGGGCACGGGCGACCGCAGCGAGAAGATCCGCACCTACAACTTCCCGCAGGACCGGCTCACCGACCACCGCATCGGGCTCACCGTGCACAACCTGCCGGCCATCATGGTGGGCAACGTGGACGAAGTGATTACCGCCTGCCGCACCCACTACCAGGCCGAAGCCCTCAAGGCGCAGACGGGCGGCGGGCGTCCCGCCAGCGAAGCATGAGCGACGTCTGGACCATCCGTCGGCTCCTCACCTGGACGACGGGGCACTTCGAGAAGCGCGGGGTGGACGCGCCCCGGCTCACGACGGAAATCCTCCTGGCGCACGTGCTCAAGACGGGCCGGGTGCGCCTGTACGTGGACCTGGACCGGCCGCTGTCCAAGGACGAGCTGGCCGCCTTCAAGGCGCTCATCGAGCGCCGGATGGCGGGCGAGCCCACGAACTACCTGACGGGCACGAAGGAGTTCTACAACCGCCCGTTCAAGGTGGACGCGCGCGTGCTCATCCCCCGGCCGGAGACGGAGCTGCTGGTGGAGGCGGTGCTGCACTCGGTGCCGAAGGATGCGCCCAGCCGCGTGCTGGACGTGTGCACGGGCTCCGGCTGCATCGCCATCAGCGTGGCGGCGGAGCGGCCCCAGGCGACGGTGCTGGCCACGGACCTGTCCAAGGACGCGTGCGCGCTGGCCCGTGAGAACGCACAGGCCCTGGGCGTGGCCGAGCGCGTGAACGTGCTGGAGGGCGACCTGTTCTCTCCCCTGCCCCCGGACGCGACGTTCCGGGTGGTGGTGTCGAATCCGCCGTACATCGACTCGGGCGACATCGCCGGGCTGTCCGCCGAGGTGCGGCGAGAGCCCCGGCTGGCGCTGGATGGCGGGCCGGACGGACTGGCCACGCTGCGGCGGGTGATTGAGGGCGCCCGGCGGGTGCTGGAGCCTGGCGGATTGCTTGCATTGGAGATGGGTGAGACCCAGGGAAGCGCCGTCCTGGAGCTCCTGCGGGCCGCGGGTTACTCGGACGCGCGCGTGGAGAAGGACCTGGAGCGGCGTGAACGCATGGCGTTCGGGACACAGCCCGCGGCCTGACGGCCACGGGACGCGCGGCCCGGCAGCCGCACGCAAAGAAGGTACGTAAAAGACATGGACAAGATCGTCATGAAGGGTGGCACCGCGCTGCACGGCGAGGTGGAGGTCTCCGGCGCGAAGAACGCGGCGCTGCCCATCCTGGCCTCCGCGCTGCTCGCGGACGGCACCACCACCTTCCGCAACGTGCCGGACCTGGCGGACGTGGCCACGATGCTGGAGGTGCTCCGCACGATGGGCTGCGAGGCCGAGCGGCTCACCGGCAGGAAGGCGGACACCTGTGAAATCAGCATCGTGGGGGACATCACCCCGGAGGCCCCCTACGACCTGGTGAAGACCATGCGCGCCAGCGTCCTGGTGCTGGGGCCGCTCGTGGCGCGATACGGCCGGGCGCGCGTGTCCATGCCGGGCGGGTGCGCCATTGGCGCGCGTCCCATCGACCAGCACCTCAAGGGCCTCAAGGCGCTGGGCGCGGACATCCACCTGACCGAAGGCTACGTGGAGGCCCGGGCGAAGCAGCTCAAGGGCGGCATGGTCAACTTCGACGTCATCACCGTCACCGGCACGGAGAACGTGATGATGGCGGCGGTGCTCGCGAAGGGCCGCACCGTGATGGAGAACTGCGCGCGCGAGCCGGAGGTAGAGGAGCTGGCGCGGGTCCTCAACAAGATGGGCGCGAAGGTGGAGGGGGCGGGCACGTCCGTCATCACCATCGAGGGCGTGGAGTGCCTGAACCCGGTGGAGCACGCCATCCTCCCGGACCGCATCGAGGCGGGCACGCTGCTGGTGGCGGCGGCCATCAGCGGGGGCAACGTGCTGGTGAAGCACGCGCGCCCGGAGCACCTGGACGCGGTCATCGACAAGCTGCGCGAGGCGGGCTGCACCATCACCGTGGAGGGCGGGGGCCTGCGCTGCAAGGCGCCCAGGTCGCTCAAGTCGGTGAACATCACCACCACGGAGCACCCGGGCTTCCCCACGGACATGCAGGCGCAGTTGATGGCGCTGATGACGGTGAGCCACGGCACGTCCGTCATCTCCGAGAACATCTTCGAGAACCGCTTCATGCACGTGCCGGAGCTGCACCGGCTGGGCGCGGACATCACCATCCAGGGGCACACGGCGGTGGTGAAGGGCGTGAAGGGGCTCAGCGGGGCGCCGGTGATGGCCACCGACCTGCGCGCCAGCGCGTCGCTCATCCTGGCCGGCCTGCGGGCAGACGGGCAGACCGAGGTCAGCCGCGTCTACCACCTGGACCGCGGGTACGAGCGGCTGGAGCGCAAACTGCGGGGCCTGGGGGCGGACATCCGCCGGGTGAAGGAGCGGGCCTGAGTCCTGGGGGCCGGCTGAAGGCACGTTGCCAACAGAAGCCGCCGCACGGGTTGCATCCCAATTTTTGGGCGACCTATCATTCTCCATTCACTGGGGAGCACTCTGGGCTCCCCCTTTCAGGAGAACGAGCCGCCCCATGAATTGCCCCGGTTGCAGCGTCGAGATGACTGATCTCGAAGGAGATCACGACGAGACGTTGCGGAAGTGTGGAGATTGCGGAGGCCTGTGGACCGATGTTTCGGACCTGCGCCGCATCCTCCTTCACAACAACCTGCCCGGTCTGGAGCAACTCGGGGGCAAGGTCGACGCGGAGGCCCTGACAGGGCAGTGCCCGGACTGCCAGGTGGACTTCGTGCGCATCGACGGTGGGGACCGGAGTCACCCCCTGCACTACGACACCTGCGAGTCCTGCGGCGGCATCTTCCTGGAATCGGAGTTCGCGGACGCCACGGACGTCAAGGCCGCCGAGCAGGAGATCGTCACCTTCTTCCGCAACTTCGACGCGAAGCGGAAGGCCAAGGCGGCCATCTAGGCCCCAGGCTCCAAGCTCGGTGGGCGCCCGGTTCTTCCAGGCGCCCGGTTGTGCTCAAGGCTGGCCGCGGAAGGCGCTTCCCCACTCCTCGGGGAGCGTCCCGTCCAGCGACAGCGCGGCGGCCGCCTTCGGCCCCTCGCCGGCGGGGGTCCGCTCGAAGCGGGCCGTCACCTTGCCCTTCTTCGGGATGTCCAACGTCACCTTGTTGCCGGACACCGTGTAGGTGCCGCTGACGACGGTGGTGGGCTCGGGCGTCTCCAGGGGCTCCAGCGAGAAGCGCCAGGTCCCGTCCACGAAGAAGGACAGGAAGCGCTCCGGGGCGCCTTCATGGCCGCCGAACCAGGTGCCCACGAGCGGGGCCACACGCGCGTCGTACTTGTACCGGGTGGCGAGCGCGGGGCCGTTGAGGGGCTTTCCTCTCGAGTAGAGGACGAGATCGGTGAGGCACACCGGGCTGTCCTCCTTGGTACCGGGGAAGCGGTCCGCCACCTCCAGGATGAAGCGCGCGCCGAACAGCGGCTGGGACAGGGGCACGGCCTGCAGGCCACGCTTGTCCTGCACGGTGACGCTGCGGGACGCGTCCACGCTGGTGAGGGTGAACTTGCGCACGCGGCCGTTGGCCTTGAAGGCGTCGCGGGACGTGCCGTCGCCCGTGTAGACGCGCACCTCGTCCAGGGTGACGGGCTCCTTGAAGCCGATGAAGACGTGGGACGGCTTCTCCCCTTCCGCGCACCAGACGGTGGTGTCCCGGCCGTCCAGGAGGTTGAGGGGCACGTAGTGGTCCGGGCGCGCCTCCTTCTCCAGCCAGGCCTCCGCCTGGGCATAGCCGGGCGCGGCGGGCGCGGCGGCGAGGACGGACGGAGACACGAGCAGCAGGCAGGCCAGGGACAGGCGTCGCATGGGGCGCATCTTGGATCGTCCCTGCCCCGTCGCTCCAGTCCGGGTGTGCACCTTCCGTCACCATCGGACTTGGCGTTGTGCAGGTGACGTCCGGGGGCGCGGATGAAAGCGGCCCGCCGGGGGTTGGGGGTGCTTGACACCCGGACACGCCCAGGCCGACAAGGCGGACCGACCGAGGAGGAAGACGTGATGCGACGTTGGGGCTGGGTCTGTGTCCTGGGGCTGGGGCTGCTG
>NZ_RAWN01000326.1:0-6604 GCF_003668895.1 Corallococcus sp. AB045 | reverse complement strand
ACCCCGGCCCCCGCCGAGCCCCCCTTCGCCGCGGACGCCGCGGAGGACGACGGGTTCGACGATGATGACGACTCCGAGGACGCCGGCCCGGAGGTCAGCGACGAAATCCTGGCCGCCACCGAGGCCCTGAAGGCCGCGGAGGCGGAGGACGCGCAGGCCGCCGCCGAGGCGGGTGACGAAGCCGAGGAGCCCGAGGCCGTCATCCTGGAGCCGGAGCCGGAGCCCGCCGCGAACGAGCCGGAGTTGCAGGCGCCCACCACCACCCGCACGGGCGAGCCCGCGGAAATCGACCCGGACGAGATGGATCCGGACGCGCTCAAGGTGGTGCTGCGGCTGCACCAGCACGGCCACCAGGCGTACCTGGTGGGTGGCTGCGTGCGCGACCTGCTGCTGGGCAAGAAGCCCAAGGACTTCGACGTGGCCACCAGCGCCCACCCGGGCGAGGTGCGCGCCATCTTCCGCAACTGCCGGCTCATCGGCAGGCGCTTCCGGCTGGCGCACGTCTACTTCAAGGGCGGGAAGATCGTGGAGGTGTCCACCTTCCGCGCCAACCCCACGGAGCTGGAGCCGGCGGCCGGCGCGGCGGGGGCGGAGGAGGGGCAGAGCGGCGAGGACCTCCTCATCACGCACGACAACGTCTTTGGCACCGCGCAGCAGGACGCGCGCCGCCGCGACTTCACCATCAACGGCCTGTTCTACGACGCGAGCGAAGGCCGGGTCATCGACTACGTGCGCGGCCGGCGCGACCTGGATGAGCGCTTCATCCGGACGATTGGCGACCCCGAAATCCGCATGCGCGAGGATCCGGTGCGCATCCTGCGCGCGGTGCGCTTCGCGGCGAAGCTGGACCTGGACATCGAGTCGCGCACGTACGCGGCGATGGAGGGCGCGGTGGAGGACCTGCCGCGCTGCGCGCCCGCGCGCCTCCTGGAGGAGACGTTCCGGCTCATCCGCGGCGGCGTGTCCGCCCCGGCGCTGAAGCTGCTGGCGGCGCTGGACGCGCTGAAGATCCTCCTGCCGCCCGTGGACGAGTACCTGCGTGAGAACGGCAAGGAAGGGGAGAAGACCTTCTACGCCTTCGCGCAGGCGCTGGATAAGCGCGTGTCGGCGGGCGAGGTGCTGGACGACGCCATCCTGCTGGCCGCGTTGCTGGTGCCCATCAGCCGTGAGCAGCCGCCGGTGGAGGAGTCCCAGGACGAGGGCCGCGCGTCGGTGTCGCGCGTCATCGAGGACCTGCTTGCGGGCTTCGTGGAGTCCGCGCGGCTGCCGCGCCGCATCGCCGAGCGCTGCCGCATGCTGCTCCTGATGCAGCGCACGCTGTCCGGGGAGCGCCGCCGCAAGACGGGCGCCTTCCGCCGTCACCCGCTCTTCAACGAAGCGCTGGCCGTCTACGCGATGACGGTGGAGGCCACGGGCGAGGGCCGCGAGGCGCTGGAGGCCTGGCAGGCCGGAGAGGTGCCGCCGCCGCGCGCCGGAGCGAGCAGTGGCGCGGACGCGGAAGGCCCCCGCCGCAAGCGCCGTCGCCGCCGTCGCCGCCGTTCCGGCAACGGGAGCGGGGAGGGTGGCGGCTCGGGCGCCTCCTCCGGTTCCGACGCGGGCGAGGGGTAGCGCTCCCGTAGCAGCCGGGTGCAGCGAAAGGGCTGGAGCGCTCAGGTGCTCTGGCCCTTTTTGCGTCGAGGGCGCTACCACTTCCCCCACCGCGACGGTGCAGCGAAACGACTGGCGCGCTCGCGGTCCCGGCTCTGGTCGTATCCGGCGGGCGCTACCGCTTCCCCCACCGCGAGGGTGCGGTGAACGGGCTGGCGCGTTCGCAGCCTCGACCCTTTCCGGGTCCCAGGGCGCTAACGCTTCGGCTTGTCCACCGGCTTCTCGGAGCGGTGCTGGTCGTCATCCGACGCCTCCGCTCCCGCGATGTCCGCCATGGTGATGGCCTTGCTGCCGAAGCGCGCCGCGATGCGGTCCATCGCCTCGTTCAACTTCGACGACTTCGGCGCCGCCGCCGGGAACAGCCCCAACTGTGGCTCGTCCTCGTCCAACTGCACGCTCACGCCGGTGAGGCGCAGCGCCTTGCCTTCGTGCGCGCGCTCCAGCAGCTCCAGCGCCGCGCGGTAGATGACCTGCCCGTCGTCCGTCGCCTCGCGCAGCGTGACGCGCCGGGTGATGAGCGTGAAGTCCGCGAACTTCAGCTTGAGCTGCACCACGCGGCCCTTCAGCGACGCGCGCCGCAGCCGCCGGGCCACCCGCAGGGCCTGCGCGTGCACGTGCGGCTTGAGCGCCTCCGGGCCCGTCAGGTCCTCGTCGAAGGTGTCCTCCGCGCCCACGCTCTTGGCCGCCCGGTCCGGCACCACGTCCCGCGCGTCGATGCCGTGTGACAGCTCCCACAGGTGCTTGCCACTGGACGCGCCGAAGCGCTCCTCCAGCCAGTCCGCGTCCTTCGTCGCCACGTCGCCAATGGTGACGAGCCCCGCGCGCTTCATCGCCTCTTCCGTCTTGGGCCCCACGCCCCACAGGCGCGACACCGGCAGCCCCGCGAGGAAGGCCACCGTCTCCTCCGGCCGCACCTCGCGCTGACCGTTGGGCTTGGCGAGGTCCGAGGCGATCTTCGCCACGAACTTCGCCGTGGCGATGCCCGCGGACGCCGGCAGGTTCAGCTCGTGGGCGATCTCCTTGCGGATCCGCTTCGCGATGTCCGCCGCCGCGCCGAACAGCCCCACCGACGCCGTGACGTCCAGGAACGCCTCGTCCAGCGACAGGGGTTCAATCAGCGGCGTGTACCGCTCGAAGATGGCGAACACCTGCTCGCTGGCCTCCGCGTAGGCGGAGAAGCGCGGCTTCACCACGATGGCGTGCGGCGCCTGCTTCATCGCCCTCGCCATGGGCATGGCGCTGCGCACGCCGAAGGGGCGCACCTCATACGACGCGGCCACCACCACGCCGCGTTGTGCATGCCCGCCAACGATGACCGGCTTGCCCCGGAGGGACGGGTTGTCGCGCTGCTCGACGGACGCATAGAAGGCGTCCATGTCCACGTGGAGGATGGCTCGCATGGCGTGAGTCACTCTAGTGGTCCCCTCTGACAGTGCGAGCCATGAAGACCCTCACCGAATACCTCTGGTTCGAGACGAAGGCCCGGCGCGAGCTGGTGCGCCTCACGGACACCGTGGCCGCCCTGCTGAAGAAGAGCGGCATCCAGGAGGGCATGGTGCTGGTGTCCGCCATGCACATCACCGCGGGCGTCTTCGTCAACGACGACGAGCCCGGCCTCCACGAGGACATCTGGGACTGGCTCCAGCACCTGGCGCCCCACGGGCCCGACTACCGCCACCACCGCACCGGCGAGGACAATGGCGACGCGCACCTGAAGTCCATGCTCGTCCACCATCAGGTGCTGATTCCCGTCACCGCCGGCAAGCTCGACCTGGGCCCCTGGCAGCAGGTCTTCTACGCCGAGTTCGACGGCCAGCGCCGCAAGCGCGTCATCGTCAAGGTGATGGGCGACTAACCGGCCACGGGCCAGGGCAGCCCGTGACGTCCCAGCTCCGCCGCCAGGTCCGGCGGCAGCGGGCTCTCCACCTTCACGGGCTCTTTCGTCACCGGGTGCGGCACGGTGAGCGAGTAGGCGTGCAGGAAGAACCGCCCCAGCTCCGGCGCCTCGCGGCCCCCGTAGAGCGCGTCTCCCACGAGCGGCGCGCCCACTCCCGCCAGATGCGCGCGCACCTGGTGCAGCACGCCGGTGAGGATCTTGACCTCCACCAGGCTGTAGTCCCCGGACCGGGCCAGCACCCGGAAGTGGGACAGCGCCTCGCGGGCGTCCTCGGCGCCGTAGGGGGCGGGCTCCACGCGGTCCGGGTGGCGCGGGTGGTGGCGCAGCGGCACCTCCACCTCGCCCTCGTCCGCCAGCGGGCCCGTCACCAGGGCGAGGTAGCGCTTGTCCACGGCGCGGTTGCTGAAGGCCTCGCGCACGGTGGTCCAAGCCTCGCGCGTGCGGGCCGCCGCGAGCACCCCGGACGTCTCCACGTCCAGCCGGTGGCACAGGCCGCCCTCGCGCGGGTCCTGGGACGCCTGCGCGACCTCCGGGTAGCGCGCCACCAGGGCGTTGGCCACCGTGCCCGTCTCACCCGGCTGCAAGGGGTGCGACGGGCGGCCGGCGGGCTTGTCCACGAAGAGCAGGGAAGGGTCCTCGTGCAGGACGACGAGCGGGAAGTCCGTGTCGGGCACGGCCTCGCGCGAGGCCTCCTCCACCGTCACGGCGACCTTCTGGCCGGCGGTGACGAGGAGGCCCTTCTTGGCGGGGCGGCCGTCCACGCGCACCTGGCCCTCCTCGAAGAGGCGCTTCATGCGCGCGCGGGACAGGCCCAGGGCCTCGCCCACGAACAGGTCCACCCGCTGGCCCGCCTTGGCGGCGTCCACGGTGAGGGTGTGCGTCGTCGTCGTGCTCACTCGGAGAGGGCCTCGTACACTTCCTCGGCCGTCTGGAACCGGTCGTCCGGCTCCTTGCGGATGAGGCGATGGGCCACCCGCGCCAGCTGCGGGTCGCCATGCAGGTTGAGCGCGAGCAGCGGCGGAGGTTCCGTCTCCAGCACCTGACGCCACAGCTCGTGCGGCGTTTTCGCGTCGAACGGCGGACGCCCGCTCATCAGCTCGTACAGGATGACGCCCAGGCTGTACAGGTCCGAGCGCCCATCCAGCGGCTCCCCGAGAATCTGCTCCGGGGCCATGTACCGGTACGTGCCCACCAGCTTGCCGTCCGCGGTGATGCCCGCGTCGTCCGCGAGGAACTTGGCCAGGCCGAAGTCCATCAGCCGCACCTGCCGGTCGTCGTCCACCATGATGTTGGACGGCTTCAGGTCGCGGTGCACCAGGCCGTGGCCGTGGATGTACGCCAGCGCCTCGCACACCTGGAGCATGGCGTCCTTCAGCTTGCCCATGCGCTCCGGACGGTTGAGGTCCGCCATCTTCGGCGTGGCGGGGTGGGCGGCGGACGGCGGCGCGCGCGGTGCGGCCCGGCGCGGATCCACCACGGGCATCCCGTCCGAATCCGAGTCGTCTTCCCCGGCGCCATGGAAGCTGGCCAGGTCCTCGCTGGGCGCCTCCTCCGCGAAGGCGTTCAGGTCGAAGGTGCCGTCGTCCTCGCTGGCGTCGTCCGCGTCGTCGTCCGGGCCGTCCTCGCTGCCGAAGTCGTCATCCGCGGTGCGGCGGAGGGTGAGCGGGAAGCGGCTGGCGGGCGTGGGCGTGTGCAGGTCGTTGAAGCTCACGTCCAGGTAGTGGCGCAGCGTGAGCCCCTCGATGAGTTCCATGGCCAGGTACGGCTGGCCCGCGTGGACGCCGGCCTCGAAGACCTTCACCACGTTGGGGTGGGCCAGGTCCGCGAGCGTTTCGAATTCGCGCGCGAGCCTCCGGGCCGCGCGGTCGTCCAGCGACGGGCCGCCCGTCGACAGGAGCTTCAGCGCGACCTCGTCGTTGCTGCGGCGGTCCAGGGCCCGATAGACGGTCCCGGCCCCGCCACTGCCCAACGTTTCCAGCACGCGGTAGGGACCAATGGCCTTGGGAGGCATGGGAGCGCGGATCCTACGGACCACGTCACGTCAGGGTCAAACACCCAGACGGCGCTCGAGAGGCTGCGCACGCCTGGCCCCTGGGCTGTTTCACTTTTCCAGTGAGGCATGGGAAGGCTTACGGTCCATGCAAATCGGGAAGTACCTGCTCATCCGGAAGCTCGCCGAGGGCGAGGTGGTGGAGACCTTCCTGGCGCAAGACGCCGGAGGCCCGTGGGAGCTCCAGCGCGTGCTTCCCGCCGTCTTGGGGCAGGAGGCGCTCGTGGAGACGTTCCTGGCCGAGTCGGAGCGTGCTTCGCGCCTGGACCACCCGAACGTGGAGCGGGTCCTCGACTTCGGGAAGGCGTTCCGGGTGATGGAGCCCACTGGCGGGCCTTCGCTGCGCCAGCTCCTGGATGCGGCCACTGCGCAGGGGGCGGCACTGCCGCCGGGCGTGTGCGCGAGGATCGTGAGCTTCGCCGCCACGGGGCTGGCATACGTGCACTCGCTGACGGATGGCGCGACGGGCGCGCCGCTGGAGTGGGTACACAGCGACGTGAGGCCCGGAACCGTGCGGGTGTCGCACGAGGGCGTCGTGAAGGTGAGCGACTTCGGCATCGCGAAGGCGGCGGCGCGGGACCTCCGCACACGGCTGACTCCGGTGGATGCCCTGGCGTACAAGCCGCCGGAGCAGTTCCAGGGCCAGTCCCCGGACGTGCGCGGTGACGTGTACGGGTTGGGGATGGTGCTCTACGAGCTGCTCACGGGCCTGCGTCCCTTCGCGGGGGCGGACCTCGTGGGCGCGCTCAAGGCCATCCGTTCCGCTTCCTACGTGCCCGCCGTGGAGCGCCGGCCGGACCTGCCGGAGATGATGCAGCGCATCCTGGAGCGGGCGCTCGCGACAGAGCGGGCGAAGCGCTATCCGGACTGCCTCGCGTTCCAGGCGGACCTGGAGCGCTTCATGCGGTCCCTGGATGGACCGGTGGGGACGGACGTGCTGGCCCGGTGGGTGGCTCGGGTGAGCTGAGGCGGGGGCCGGGCCCCCCCCTCAGCTCACCCGAGCCACCCAC
>NZ_RAWN01000027.1:0-65255 GCF_003668895.1 Corallococcus sp. AB045 | reverse complement strand
GGGGAGGGGAGGGGCACGCGGGCTCCGGGAACGGTTGCTGTACGGACACCCCAACCCGGAAAATCAGAAAAGGTTTCGGAGATTCGCGAGTAGGGAAGGGGGCGAGGAAGGACACGGGCTCACCCGCGACGCGCTCCATCTCCTCCAGGTGATGACGGGCCGCGTCGGTGAGCTGATCGAAGCGCCGTGCGGCACGCCAGGACCACCCGCCGCACCCGCCCCGGCGCGATGCCCGCCGCATGGATGCAGCCGCTCGCGGAAGGCCCAGCGCTTTCGACGAGCACGCGATGACCCCGGGCGAAGGTGGCCTCCCGTTTCTCGCGTGAGGGCTCCGGGCCTGGCCGGAGCAGTACAACGTAGTCAGCCCGACCGGCGGCCTGGAGCCGCGATGGAGCCAAGGCTGTCGCGCCAGGACTTCACGCAACCGTCAGCGGAGGGGGCACTTCTAGTGCTTCACCAGGGAGGAGCAATGCATCCCCTTCGCCTTGAGCGTCTCGATCATCTTTCCAATCGTCGTGTCATCCAGGCTCGGCAGTTCCTTGTGCGAACATTCCTTGATGTCATTGATGATCTTCAGCTGATCATCCGACGTCTTCTTGGCGAGAGATTCCTTCATGATCTCCCTGTCGATGATGTTCGTGAACTTCTTCAGGTCCCCGGCCGAGAGCTTCCATTCCGAGTTCGCCGCGGTGATGTCCTTGTTGATGCACGCGACGAGCTTCTTCCTCGTCGCGGTGTCATCCGCCGCCGAGGCGAGCGTGGGGAGAATGAGCAGGAGCGAGGTCATCGTCAGCAGTGTCGGGAACAGCGGGCGGGATGCCATGTGAGTCCTCCGGTGCCGAGGAAGAGTAGCTCCAACGTCCTGGCGACCTGGAGCTTCGTGTGCTTCCGGCTCACCACGGCCGCCGCTCGATGAAGTGGCGCGCCTCCGGAGAGGGGGCGAGGAAGGACACGGGCGCATTCGCGACGCGCTCGAGTTCTTCCAGGTGATGACGGGCCTCGTCGGTGAGCTGGTCGAAGCGCCGTGCGGCCCAGTTGGTCGCGGCGAGTTCCCCCGCGAGCGTGAGCGCCAGGTCCGTGGGCGCATTGAGGGATGCGGCCTCGCGCAGCCCCACCCAGTCGAACGCGCGGCCTTCCGAGCGGCACGCCAGGACCACCCGCCGCACCCGCCCCGGCGCGATGCCCGCCGCCTGGATGCAGCCGCTCGCGGAAGGCCCAGCGCTTTCGACGAGCACGCGGTGACCCCGGGCAAAGGCGTCCTCCCATTCCTCGCGTGAAGGCCTTGGGTCTGGTCCGCCCGGTCGAAGCAGCAGGGCATAGTGAGGCGCGAGCTGTACCGTGAGGGGACGCGTGTCCACGCTGTCATGGGAGCCCGGGACGACGAGGTCCACGAGCCGTTCGCCAGGACGTCCATAAAGTCCAAGCCGGCTGGCCACCCGTACGAGCACCGCGTCGGGTGGAGTCCTCGCCGTGTCGACCACGAACTCCGCCAGCGATGCCAGCGCGTGCACCGCACGCTCGGCGGGATGCGCCCAGGCCACCTCGAAGCTGTCTGGCTCGGCATCCGCGCAGGGCGTGCATGAATGCTCCTCGGGCGGTCTGGCCTCCTTGCCGGTATCCGGCCTCGCGTCCTCAAGGGGTGCGCGCGGCGGCAGCTCAATGGGGTGGGCTCTGGCCACTCCGATGAGGGAAGGCGCTTCGTGCTCATGCATGGCGCGCGAACGCCGCTCCGCGTCGCGCAGCGCTTGCTCTGGTTCGGGCGCCTTCAGGTGAACGTGCACGACGCGGAGCCCCGGGCTTCCGCGCAGTCCGTCCAGCTGCGCCTCGCTGCTTGCGGCATCCACGATGATCAGCCTGGAAACCCGGCCCGTACGGCTGGATGCGTCCAGCCCGTATCCATGCAGGGCCGCAAGCACTTCCTCCGCCAGCCAGCGCCCAGCCGTCTCGCGGTCCAGCGTGATGCTCCGGTCCTGATGGGCGCGCCGGGACCCAGCACCGCCGTGCTTCCGCAGGAAATCCTCCGAGCGGAGATGCAGCGCGCCGAACCGCCGCGCGAGCCCCTGCGCGAGGGTCGTCTTCCCCGCGCCGATAGGCCCCGACACCACCACCACCGTGACCGCCATGACTTGTTCCTCCCTAAGAGGAACACCCTACGAACCCGGTCGCGGTGCGAACCATCCCCCGTTGGAGGGAGGCCTCAGCGCTTTTCGGAGACGCGCACCCAGTCCACTTCCATGGTCCGCGGCCCCTGGCGCAGCAGGTCCGCGGTGGCCTGCGGCACGCCGAAGTACGGCTCCTTCGCCTTGTTGACGCCCTCCGGATAGCCGCCGCCCACCGCGAAGTTGAAGATGATGAAGAGGGGCTTGTCGTAGGCCCACGCGCCGTGGCGCTCCACCTCTTCACGCGTGGACGTCTTCACGCGCTCCCCGTCGATGTACCAGTGGATGGCCTCCGGCGAAGTCTCCACGCCGTACTCGTGCCAGTCGCTCACCGGCGTGCGCGGAAAGAAGCGGCCGTTGATGGGCGTGTTGCCGCTGTATCCCGGCCCATGCAACGCGACGGACACCCAGTCGCCGTAGCCAACGTTCTCCATGATGTCGAGCTCCCCGCACGCCGGCCACCCCGCCGTGTGGATGTCGCTGCCCAGCATCCAGAACGCGGGCCAGAGCCCCACGCCCACCGGCAGCTTGATGCGCGCCTCGACGCGGCCGTGCTTGAACTCGCGCTTGCCCGCGCTCTCCACCCGGCCGGACGTGAACGGATACCCGTTGGCCGTCTGCATCCGCGCCGTGAGCTTCAACGTGCCGCCGCTCACCGACACGTTGTCCGGCGACGTCGTGTACTGCTGCTGCTCGTTGTTCACGTGCACGTCGGTCTGGATGCGCCAGTTGCTCGCGTCCACCTCCGTGCCGTTGAACTCGTCACTCCATACCTGGGCCCAGCCGCCCTCCGTGGGCGCCACCGCCTCCGCGCGCTTCGGTGCCCCCGCGCACGCCGTCAGCCCCGCCACCAGCGCCCACGCCGTCACAGTCCTGCCCGTGCTCGTCGCCATCGTCGTTCCTCGAAAGGGAGCCATCTCTACTGGAGCGTCCGCCGGTCCACCGGCGCTTCGGGGGACTCGCCCCGGTACGGCGTGGCCGGAGGCATGAGCAGCGATTCATGCAGCCGCCCCTCCACGTCCACCGTCACGTCCACCACGGTCTGCCGCACGGGCTCCACGCTGCCGTCCGCGTGCAGGAGCACGCCGCCCCCCTGCGGAATGCCCAGCCCCCGAGTGGGCAGCCCCATGCGCTGGACGGCGAGCTTGAGGCCGGGCCAGTCAGGCGGCTCGTGCACGCCGATGAGGTAGGGCGCCAGGCCCAGCACCGGGAAGGGCTCGCCGTCTCCGGGCAGGTCTTCACACCATGCGCCCAGGCCCAGGTGCATGGCTCCGGCGGACACGCCCATCAGCACGGCGCCGGCCTGATGCCGTTCACGCAGAATGCCGTCCACGCCGTGGGCCTGGAACGCATCCCAGCCCACGCGCGGATCGCCGCCCGCGAGCAGGATGACGTCGGCGTCCTTCAGCCACGCCAGGTCCTCGCCGGACGGCGCGGCCGGGATGCTCCGGCAGCGCTGAATTCCGATGCCCTCCATGGCTGCGACGAAGATGTCGTAGAACTCCGGCACGTCGCCGTTGGACGCGCCCAGGTACGCGGCCTTCACCGGCGGCACGCGCAGCTCCGCCCCGGTGAGCACGCGCACGTAGTCCAGGAGGGGGCGCCCCTCCACGCGCCAGAACAGCGGAGCGCTGTCAGCCAGCAGGAGGAGGGGCGGAAGCGTCATGCCCTTCAGCCTAGCGCCACTGGTAGGCGCGCACCCAGTCCACTTCCATGGTCTGCGGCGCGTTGCGCACCAGGTCCACCGTGGACTGCGGCACGCCGTAGTACGGCGTCGAGGCGCCATTCACGCCGAAGGGATAGCCGCCACCCACCGCGAGGTTGAGGATGATGAACAGCGGCTTGTCGTAGGCCCACGCGCCGTAGCGCAGCACCTCCGCGCGCGTCGTGGTCTTCACCAGCGCCCCGTCGATGAACCACTTGATGTCCGAGGACGAGTACTCCGTGCGGTACACGTGCCAGTTGCTCACGCTGGACGACGGGTAGAAGCGGCCGTTGATGGGCGTGTTGCCAGAGTAGCCCGGGCCGTGCAGCGCCCCGGACACCCAGTCGCCGTAGCCGACGTTCTCCATGATGTCGAGCTCGCCGCACGCGGGCCAGCCCACGGAGTTGATGTCATTGCCCAGCATCCAGAACGCCGGCCACAGGCCCGCGCCCACCGGCATCTTGATGCGCGCCTCGACGCGGCCGTGGCTGAACTCGCGCTTGCCCGCGCTCTCCAGCCGGCCGGAGGTGAACGGGTAGCCGTTGTTCCACTGCAGGCGCGCGGTGAGCTTCAGCGTGCCGTTGCTCACGGAGATGTTGTCGCCGGAGTTCGTGTACTGCTGCTGCTCGCTGTTCACGTGCACCGTCGTGTTGGGCGTCCAGTTGGCCGTGTTGACGCTGTTGCCGTCGAACTCGTCGCTCCAGATCTGCACCCAGCGGTCCTCGCCGCCGCCCACGATGCCAAAGGAGAACGACTCCCAGCAGCCGGCCGTGGCGCGGTTGGCGTACAGCGGCGCGCTGGCGCCCTGGTTCGCGTCCGCGGACACGTACTGGCCGGTGCTCTTGGCGCGCAGGCCCACGGAGCCGTCAGCGAAGGGCACCCAGGTGAAGCGCTCCCAGTCGCCCACCGCCGTGCGGAAGCCCGTCACCTGACCGCCCGCGTTCGGATCCGCGGACACGTACAGGCCCGTCTCCACCACGCGCAGCGAGATGAAGTCATTGCCCGCGTCACCCACCTGGAACTGCTCCCACCCCTGCGCGCTGTCACGGTTGGCGACGAGCGGCGCGGTGGCCCCCAGGTTCCGGTCCGCGGACACGAACTTCTGCGTCGCGCACGCCTTCAGCCACACCGTCTGACCCAGCGGCGCGGCCGTGGCGGACTGCTCCCGCTCCGCCACCACCGGCGTCGTCAGCAGCGTGTCCTGCGCGGGAGCGGAACCCCCACCACAAGCAGTCAGCCCCAGCACCGCCGCCAGCGCCCACAGCGTCTTCCCGGCTCTCGTCGCCATCGTCTTCCTCGAAGGTGCGTCCAGCTCCGACAGGAAGCCGGGACCCGCCCCACTTAGACCAGGGAGGGTAAAATGGCTTAACCTTATTTCCATGAAAAAGTTACTTAGTTGGACTTTGGGCGCGGCGCTCGCGGGCCTGCCCGGTGCTGTGCTCGCGGAAGGCCGGCCGTCGCTGGTGAACACGCGCATCGGGACGCCGTTCGGGTCGAACGGGCACTCGTCCACGGTGGACGGGCGCATCTTCGTGGGCAACATCGGCGAGGACCACGCGACCACGACGACCACGTGGATTGCCCGCGTGTTCCGGCCGGAGGCGGTGACGTACGACACGGCCGGCAAGCCGTCGTTCGCGGGGACCTTCTCCGCTGGGAAGACGGTGACCGTGCGCAACGGGGAGAACGCGCTGGCGTTCTGCTTCACCAACCCCGCCCAGCCCTACGCGCTGTCGAGCGGCGTGGCGGTGTACCAGCCGTACATCTTCGACTCGATGATGTTCAACGGGGACAACGTCTTCCGGCGGCGCACCACGGACCTCCGTGTGTCCCAGCCCTTCACCACGGCAGCGGACATTGCGTCGTTCACCACCGGCCCGCTGGAGACGCTGCGCACCGTCACCGGCGCCACGATTCGCGGCATCGAGCCCACGATGACGTCCGACGGCCGGCTGCTCATCTGGCAGGGCGCGCCCGCGAACACCGGCGGCATCGACCACATGATGTACGCGTACAACCCCACGCCGTGCGCGGCCACGGGCTGGAGCAACCCGCGTCCGCTGTCGATGATGTTCAACGACACGAACGCGGGCGTGAAGCGCTACCCGCTGGCGTGGAAGCGGCTGAAGGCGGCCACGGGCGAGGACTTCAGCGACACCACTTCCGGCGCGCTCGTGCGCGGCGCCTACGCGTGGGTGGACCACGAGGGCCGCAACCTCGTCTACATCGCCGTCACGTACACGGACGGCGCGCGGCGCGAGGCGGTGAGCCTGGTGGGCGCGGACACGAACTGGACCGCGTACCACATTGATGGGGCCATCAACACGGACCGCATGGACATCGCGCACCTCTTCTATTCAGGGCCCATGTGGAACTTCGAGCAGGAGCGCCTGCCCTCTCAGAGCTTCCCACCCGGGCAGAGCAACGCCGCGCACTACCTGCCCGTGACCAAGACACACGACGTGCTGGCCCTCTTCGGCAGCAACACCGCCGACTACAACGAAGTGGACCTGGGCGAGTTGATGGACCCCTTCCACCTGCTCTTCCTGCCCATGAACGAGCTGGTCACGCGTGCGGGCGCGTATGACCTGACGCGCACGCCGGACCTGTCCGGCCGCTTCTTCACGGGCACGCTGGTGGGCGGCGCCTCCATCTCACCGGGCAACGCGCTGACGCGCTCGTCGCCGGACTCGCTGTGGCAGCCGCACGGCAAGGGCAAGGCGCTGGTGGTGCCCGGTGGGAGCGCGCTCGCGGTGAACCTGGCGGATCCGTCCAACACGGTGCCCGGCGTGGGCGCGTTCGTGCGTGGCCTGTCGGTGGAGTTCGCGGTGCGGCCGGACGCGGACATCCATCAGGGGTGCACCACTGGCAATCCCTACCGCTACCTGATGCACAAGTCCGGCGGGCTGGACATCATCTACGAGGCCAGCAACCAGGTGCAGTTCTCCCTGGTCGTCAACGGTCAGCGCGTGCGGCTGGGCGGCGGCCCGGTGCTGCCGGTGGGGCAGTGGAGCCACCTGTCCTATACGTGGGACGGCACCACCGGCGTCTTCCAGGAGTACCTCAACGGAGTGCCCACGAACCGCGCGCTGCCCGTCGCGCCGGGGACGGCCCGGCTGGGCACGGGGACGCTCTACATCGGCGCGGGTTCGAACCTGGACACGCAGCGCTGCCCGGCGAACGGCGAAGGGTCGTTCCGGGGCGCCATCGACGAGGTGCGCATCTTCTCGCACGCGCGCTCCAACCGGAGCATCTGCATGACCGCGCACGGCGCCAACTGCCGCGAGGAGGCCATCCAGCACACGCCCTCCGCGGGCCAGTTCGTGATGAGCGCCCAGGCGCCCGCGTGCAACGGCACCAGCGCGCTGAACTCGGCGGCGTGCCTGTCCGCGATGCACCGGGCCTGCGCGCAGCGGGGCGCGGGCGACGCGCTGGCGAACACGTCCAACACCTGGGACACCATCATGCAGCTCGTCAGCAACCGTCCGCCCATCTCGCTGGCGGGCGTGCCGGTGGCGTCCACTGCCACGGACCTGACGGTGGCGTGCGCGCCCATCCAGCACGAAAGCGTGGCCGTGACGTTCGAGGAGCTGACGCGCATCCACGCGGGCTGCACCGACGAGCGCGGCGTGACGAGCACCCACTGCACCGCGGCGGCGCACCGCTTCTGCAACAGCCAGGGCTGGACGACGGGGCAGGTGTTCGAGGTCACGTCCCGGCCGTGGGTGGGCTGCTTCAACTCCGGGCTCCGGACGGACGTGGAGAAGTCCGTGCTGGGGCCGGTGTCCAACCTGGGCGACTACACCGCCGCGGGCTCGCGCCTGGAGGTGAGCCAGTGGTGCCGCACGCAGGGCTACGGGGCTGGCGTCGTGCAGGAGATTCCCAGCGCCACCAAGGCCCACGTGCACTGCTTCCAGCCGGCTGTGACGGCGCAGTGGCGGTACCTGCCGTAAGGCATTGCATGGCCTGACGGCCTCCGGGGTTGTGGGTCAACGGCCAGCTGGGCACGGGCAACGCCGGCTACCGCGTGGTGCCCTACCAGGTGTCGCCCACTCCCTGCGTGACATGGCCCTGGAGGCTCCCGCTGAAGCGGACTCAGCGGGGGCCTTCACGCGATGCCCGGATGTCCTTCATGGACACGTGAGCCCGGAGGGTGGCTCGGGTGCCATCAGGTTCCGCGCACGCTATCGTGCGGGCTCACATGGATATCGACGAAGCGCTCCGCGAGTTGGGCGTGGACGCGGACCCCGGCGATGAGACGGTCCGCCGCGCGTACCTTCGTCAGCTCAAGACGCGCAAGCCGGAGACGGACCCGGAGGGCTTCGCCCGCCTGCGCGAGGCCTACGAGACCGTGCTGGCCATCCGCGAGGGGCGTGCGGCGCCTCGCACCCGCGCGGAGCCACTCGCATCTCCGGTGCGGACCGCCGAGTCGTCCGGCGCGAGCGAAACTGACGCCGATCCCGAGGACGTGCTGGAGCGCTTCCGTGCGGAGTTCCGGGCGCTGCCTGCGGACGCTCCACCGGAAGCGCCCGTGGAGGTGGCTCTCCGCGCGGTGGAAGCCCTGCCGGATGAGGAGGAACCCTGGCGGTGGCTGACCAGCGCCCTGATCGCCGGGAGGAAACTCCCGGAGGCTGTCGCCGCCTATCGCGCCGCATACCGGCAGGGCCACCTCGTCTTCCTGCGGGAGCTCGTAGAGAACTTTCCCCTGGAGTTGGTGGACGAGGACCTCCTCGTCCTGGCGCGCGAGGCTCCGGTTCACTTCCTCTGGAGCCTGGCGGAGCAGCTGCTTGAGATGGGGGCCCCGGTGCCCGCCGCGCGCTGCTCGCTGCACGCGCTCGGGCGTACGGAGGGCAGGCTCCCAACGCTTCCGCTCCCAACCATCTGGTTCGCGAAGCTGGTGCTCGGGTTGCACGCTCAGTCCCGACCCGACCTCGCCGTGGAAGTCACCCGACACTGCTGGGCATGGCTCCAGGTGAAGGTCATCGCGGAGGACATCGGTCATCCAGAGACCGCATCGCTCTGGCGGAGCGCGGAACAGCTCAACGCGCTGCCCGTCGGCTTCAGCCCGGACCTGCGCATCCTCCTCGCCAACGCGGCGCTCGGCGATGACCTGGATTCCGTGCGGGAGGCCTACCAGCATCTGCTGGCGCAGGCGCCCGAGAAGACCCGGGAAGCGGCGGACATCGTCAGCAGGCAGACCCCGGACCTGAGCTCGCTTCTGGGACTGCCCACGCGGCCCCTGAACGAGTCGGACGCCTACTGGTCCAGGGTGCTCACGTTCCAGTTGGTGAAGGGCTTGCTTCTGGTCGTGTTCATCCTGCTACCCGTTGTTCTGACATCATACTGCTCCCACCGTCGCACCGTGGCCTCCCCCAGCACCCGGGAACCTCCGGTCGTGACGGAGGCGCGGCGAGTGGCGGAAGCGTTCTGCCTGCAGTTTCCGGAGGAACAACGGTCGTTCCGGTGCTTCCAGTTGCATCAGATGGTCGACCAGGCCACCACGAAGCAGTGCTCCCGCACGCACAGTGAGTGGGCCGCCGTGCAATCGCAGCTCGCCACCTGGGCCGCGGCCCGGAATCCTCGCGCGGATCCCAAGGTGGCGGCGGAGCTGGAGCGCATGAAGAGCCATCAGGAGGCGTTTGATCGCTCCCTGGGGAGGCTGTGCCCGCCGTGACGCCCTGATGCTTGCAGGAACGACCTTCTTCCCTGTCCATCCCGGGGGCGAGAGGCGCTCGCGGGCTTTGGGCTATCGTCGCCGCCTGAATGGATTTCCAGGAGGCGCTCCGGGAGTTGGAAGTGGAGTCCGACCCCGGTGGCGACGTCATCCGGCGCGCGTACCTGCGCAAGCTGAAGACGCGCAAACCGGAGACGGATCCGGAGGGCTTCGCCCGCCTGCGCGAAGCGTATGAGACGGTGCTCGCGCACCGTGAGGGCCGCGAGGGTCCGCGCACCCAGGCGGTCCCACTGGAGGCCGCCGCGGACAACGCACCCTCGGCGGAGCCTCCTCTGGATGAGCTGGAGAGCTTCCTCGCTGAGCTCCGGGCGCTCACCCCGGTGGATGCGGCCCGCCGCGCGGTGGAGGCCCGGCCGGATGCCGCCGAGCCTCGGCGATGGCTGGTGGATGCGCTGCTCGAGGCGAACCGCATCCCAGAGGCCATGGCCGCGTACCGCGACGCGTACCGGCAAGGGCACACCGAGTTCCTCGTGGAACTGGCGGAGTGCTTCCCCACCTTTCTGGAGGACGCGGAGCTCCCGCTGCTGGCGCAGGCGGTGTCGCACCGCTTCCTGTGGAGGTTGGCGGGCCAGTTGCTCCGGTACAAGAAGGCAGTGCTCGCGTCGAAGGTGGGGCTGGCCGCCTCCGAACGGATGGGGAAGAACCCCGAGAGTCCGCCTCCGCCGGCCGACTGGTTCATGCACTTCGTGTTGCGGTTGCATCAGCATGTCCAACCCGGTCCGGCGCGGGCGCTGGCGCGGCGCTACGTGACCTGCATGGACGTCGAGCGCCTGCGGGAAGCCTTCGCGTCCCAGGACGTGGTCCGGATCTGGCCGCTGGTGGAGGAGTTGGGGGCGCTGCCGGATTCCTTCAGTGGCACGATGCGCAGGGTGCTTGCGGAGGTCGTGCTCGACGGGCACAAGTCGTTCGCGGAGTCATCGTTCAAGGCCCTGGCGAAGGTGCGGCCCGAGGAGGCCGCCAACGCGGTCCACCTGCTGCGCGAGCATGCGCCTCGCCTGTACCAGATGATGGATTGCCCCGCGCCGCCCGAACCGAAGACGCAGCGGCAGGTCCCCCGTCGTGCAAAGGCTCCCAGGCCCGCGCCCGCGCCCGCGCCCGCGCCCGTGCCCAAGGTCGCGGCATGGAGTCAGCCGCCCGCTCATCAGGACCCGCCGCTGGTGGCGGAGTTGAAGGCGTTGCCGGATTCCTTCAGCGGCACGCTGCGCAGGATCCTTCGGGAGGTCGTGCGCGACGGGAACGTGGGGTACGCGCGGTCCTCGTTCAATGCCCTGGCGAAGGCGCGGCCCGAGGAGGCCTCCAACGCGGTCCACCTGCTGCGCCAGCATGCACCTGGCCTGTACCAACTGCTGGATTGCCCCGCACCGCCCGAACCGAAGACGCAGCGGCGTGTCCCTCGTCGTGCGAAGGCTTCCGGCCCCGCGACCAGGGCCGCGGAGGCGCGGCACGGAGCAGGAACCGTGCACGGCAAGGGGCCGGGCTCCGCCAGGCCGAAGGGGGAGCACGCTGCTCCGTCGGCTGCTGCCGCCTCGCGAGCTCCGATAGATCCCCTGCTGGCGAGGCCCTCCCGTGACTTCATGATGGCGTTGCGCGTGCTGGGCGTCGTGACGCTGCTCGTGGCGGTCCTGGTCGTCCACAACACCCGCTCCGGTCCTGACGGCGGCGGACGCGTGCCTGGGGACGCGCGGATAGAAGCCGCCCAGCGGCAGGCGGACGTGCTCTGTGCGCGCTTCTCCGGCCCTGAGCGCTACAGGAGTTGCAACCACCTCCAGTCGCTGGTGGTGCTGGGAACCGCGCGCAACTGCCAGAAGCTCTACGCCGAGCACATCGCGTTGAGAATTCAGCTGGGAACTCAGCTCATCGTCTCCGGCGCGAAAGACGACCCGACGCTGCGGGACCGCCAGCGCCAGATGGACGAGGCCTTCGCGGCCTTCGAGCAGGCGCTGGTGAACCTCTGTCAGGAGTGAACCGATGAGCGGTGGTCCGGGCCACAAACCCATCCTGGGCATCGACCTGGGGACGACGTACTCGCTGGTGGCGGTGCTGCGCGATGGCTGCCCCACCGTGCTGCCCAACGCGCTGGGCGAAATCCTCACGCCCAGCGCGGTGAGCCTCAACGCCGCGGGCGAGGTGCTGGTGGGCGCGGCGGCGAAGGCGCAGGCCGTGCTGGACCCGTCGTCCGGCGCGGTGGCCTTCAAGCGCGACATGGGCACGGACCGCCCGCGCATCATCGGTGGGCGGAGCTTCTCACCGCAGGAGCTGTCCGCGCTGGTGCTCGGCTCGCTGAAGCGGGACGCGGAGGCCGCGCTGGGCATGGCCATCGAGGAGGCGGTGGTGACCGTGCCCGCCTACTTCGGGGACCTCCAGCGGCAGGCCACCCGCGACGCGGGCGCCATCGCGGGCCTGAAGGTCGAGCGCATCATCAACGAGCCCACCGCCGCGGCGCTGGCCTACGGCCTCCACGAGCGCGACCGCGAGATGCGCGTGGCGGTGCTCGACCTGGGCGGCGGCACGTTCGACGTGACGGTGCTGGAGATCATCGAAGGCGTCATCGAAATCCAGTCCTCCGCTGGAGACGCGCGGCTGGGAGGCGAGGACTTCGACACCGCGCTGGCGCGCCACGTGGCGCACCTGTTCCGCGAGAAGCAGGGCGTGGACCTGGAGGAGCACGCCGCCGCGTGGTCCCGCCTGCGCGACGCCTGCGAGGCCGCCAAGCGCCGGCTGTCCGCCTCCGAGCGCACGCGCGTGGTGCTGCCGGAGCTGCCGCTGGAGACCGGCCGCCGGCTGACGCTGGACCTGGAGCTCACCCGGGACGACGCGGAGCGCGCGTGGGCCCCCGTGCTGGAGCGTGTGCGAGGCCCCATCCGGCAGGCGCTGCGGGACGCATCGCTCCAGGCAAAGGACGTGGATGAGGTGCTGCTGGTGGGCGGCTCCACCCGCATGTCGTGCGTGGCGGCGATGAGCGCGGAGCTGTTCGGCCGGCTGCCCCTGCGCAAGCTGCCGCCGGATGAAGCCGTGGCGCTGGGCGCGTCGGTGCAGGCCGCGATGAAGGGTGGAGACCGCGCGGTGGAGGACCTGATCGTCACCGACGTGGCCCCCTTCACGCTGGGTGTCGCCGCCATGGCGCAGGCGGGCCGGCAACACATCACCGGCGTCTTCAGCCCCATCCTGGAGCGCGGCACCGTCATCCCCACCAGCCGCGTGGAGCGCTACTACACCAGCAGCGACTTCCAGCGGGAGATCAACCTGGAGGTCTACCAGGGCGAGCACGCCCGCTGTGAAGACAACGTCAAGCTGGGCGAGTACCGCTTCAAGGGACTGCCGCCCGCGCCCGCGAGCGAGCAGGCCGTGGACGTGCGCTTCACCTACGACCTCAACGGCATCCTGGAGGTGGAGGTGACGGTGGTGGCCACCGGACGCAAGGAGGCCTTCGTCATCGAGCAGCGCCCCGGCCGCCTCACGCCGGCGCAGATTGAAGAGGCGCGGCAGCGGATGGCCGCGCTCAAGCTGCACCCGCGCGACGCGCTCCCCAACACCACGGCGCTCGCGCGGGCGGATGCGCTGTTCGTCCAGCTCACCGGCGCGCCGCGCGAGGAACTCTCGGCCGTCATCACCGCCTTCCGACTGGCGCTGGAGGCCCAGGAGCCCGGGCGCATCGCGGACGTGCGCGAGCGCCTCAACGCGATGGTGCGCGCCTACAGGGAGCGTTGAGCGCTACACCCGCTCGATGATGGTGGCGATGCCCTGGCCGCCGCCGATGCACATGGTGATGAGCGCCGTCTGCTTGCCCGTGCGCTCCAGTTCATCCAGTGCGGTGCCCAGGAGCATCGCGCCGGTGGCGCCCAGCGGGTGGCCCAGCGCGATGGAGCCGCCGTTGACGTTCACCCGGTCCGGGTCGATGCCCAGCGCTCGCGTCGTCTGGAGGACCACGCCAGCGAAGGCCTCGTTGATCTCCCACAGGTCGATGTCCCCGGCCTTCATTCCGGCCATGCGCAGGGCCTTCTCGCTCACGGGCGCGGGGGCGGTGAGCATGATGAGCGGCTCGGTGCCCAGCGTCGCCATGGCGCGGATGCGGGCGCGGGGCTTGAGCCCTTTCTCCTTCACGTAGCGCTCGGACGCCAGCGCCACCACGGCGGCCCCGTCCACGATGCCGCTGGAGTTGCCCGCGGTGTGCACGTGCTGGATGCGCTTCGCCTGGGGGTAGGCGGACAGGGCGATGCCGTCCAGCGTCTCGCCGTTCGGGCCCACGGCAGTCTCACCCATGGCGACGAATGCGGGCTTGAGCGCGGCCAGGCCCTGCGCGGTGGTGTCCGGGCGAGGGTATTCGTCGCGCTCCAGCAGCACGGCGCCGGTGGCCGGGTCCTTCACCGCGAAGAGGGCCTTGGCGAAGCGGCCCTCCTCGATGGCGCGGGCCGCTTGTCGCTGCGAGCGCAGGGCCCACGCGTCCACGTCCTCGCGGGTGATGCCCTCCAGCGTCGCGATGAGGTCCGCGCTGATGCCCTGGGGCACCTGGTAGACGCGCTCGCGCAGCCGCACGTTGCCGCCATCCTGGCCGCCGCCGTCCGCGCCCAGTGACAGGTGCGACATGCTCTCCACGCCGCCCGTCACCACGAAGTCCATGGCGCCGGAGGCGACCCCCATGGCGCCGAAGTTCACCGCCTGGAGCCCGGAGCCGCAGAAGCGGTTGAGCGACACGGCGGACACGTCCTGCGGCCACCCCGCCGCGAGCACCGCGTTGCGAGCGATGTTCGCGCCCTGCTCATTCACCTGCGACACGCACCCCGCGATGACGTCGCCCACCTCCCGCGCATCCCAGCCGCCGCGCCGCTGGAGCGCGTTGAGCGCCTGGGCGAGCAGTTCCTGCGGATGCAGTCCCGTCAGGGCCCCCTTGCCCATCTTCCCGCGCCCACGCGGGGTCCGGACGGCGTCGATGATGTAGCTGGCGGTCATGTGCGGCTCCTTTGATTTCGTTCGTAATATTATCTGCGTAATTCATAAGTCAAGGCGACCTGGGGTGGGAACGCACGACGGGCCCGGCGCCTGTTGTTGGCACCGGGCCCGCGGTGGGGATGGAGCGTGGGAAGGCGGACCTATGCGGCGGGCTGCATGGAGAGGTGGATGGGGGTGGCGTGGGCCAGGTTGTCGCTGACGGGGCAGCGCGTCTCCACCTCGCGCAGCAACCGGGCCAGCTGCTCCTGGGTGACGTCGCCCTTCACGTGGATGGTGGCGGTGAGGGACTGGTATCCAGCGCGCACGTCCCGGTTGGTGCCGGCGAACTTCGAGGGGTCCAGGGAGCCCTTCACGGTGATTTCGGTGCCGGTGACGGGGATGCCCAGCTCGCGGGCGATGAAGAAGGTCATGTAGTTCAAGCAGCCCGCATGCGCCGCGAGGATGAAGTCGAGCGGGCTGGGCGCGCCGTTCTGGCCTCCCAGCTCCACGGGCTCGTCCATGAAGATCTTGAACGCCTGCGCCTCCGTGGTGCTGCGGGCCATGCTCTCCCCCACGGTGCGGACCTGTCCGGTGTACAGCGGCTGTGCCATGACGTTTGCCTCCTGCACTTCATACGGAGGCAGGCCGCTGGATGGGTCGGCTGCGCAGTGTTGATGACCTGGAAGTCCACGGCGTCCGGGGCAGACAGCGCGGCAGGAGGCTCGCTACAAGACCTGGAGCGTCCCGACCTCCCCGGGCGCGCGGGGGCACACCTTGGGGGAGTCGGCGGATACCTTGACGCCTCCACAGCGGCTGGTCCTGGGAATCGCCGTGCTCGCCTCGCTCGTCACGTTCCTGGACGGGGCGATCATCAACGTCGCGCTGCCCGCGATGGTGCGGGACCTGGGCGGTGGGCTCAGCCTCCAGCAGTGGGTGGTGGATGCCTACCTCATCACGCTGGGCTCGCTGATGCTGGCCGCGGGCTCGCTGTCGGATGTGTTCGGGCGCAAGCGCATCCTGCGGCTGGGGCTGTTGGGCTTCGGGGCCACGTCGCTCCTGTGCGCGGTGGCTCCGACGGGCCCGGTGCTCATCCTCGCGCGTGCGCTGCAGGGGGCCACGGGCGCGCTCCTGGTGCCGGGCTCGCTGGCGCTCATCCTGTCCTTCTTCTCCGGCCCCGAGCAGGCGAAGGCCATTGGCGCGTGGACCGGCTGGACGGGTGGGGCGTTCATCGCGGGACCGTTGGTTGGCGGGCTGCTGGTGGACACGGTGGGCTGGCGTTGGATCTTCGCCATCAACGTGCTGCCCATCGGGTTGACGCTGGCGCTGCTCGCGCGCATGGAGGAGCCCACCCGCCCGGAGGGCGCGCGCATCGACGTGCTGGGCGCCGTGCTGGCGTGTCTGGGATTGGGCGGTCCCGTCTACGCGCTGATTGAGCAGGGGACGGTGGGCTGGACGCATCCCACGGTGCTGGTGTCGCTGGGCGTGGGCGTGCCGGCGTTCATCGCGTTCCTCTGGCAGGAGCGGCGGTCGCCGCACCCGATGATGCCCCTGGGCCTCTTCCGGGCGCGGAACTTCTGGGTGGGCAACCTGGCCACGACGTTCATCTATGGGGCGCTGGCGTTGAGCGAGTTCCTCATCACGCTGTTCCTCCAGCAGGTGGGAGGCTTTCGCGCGACGCTGGCGGGGCTGTCGCTGTTGCCGACGACGATCATCATGTTGCTGCTGTCGTCGACGTTCGGTGGGCTCGCGGGCAAGTTCGGGCCGCGCCTGTTCATGGCGGTGGGGCCGTGTGTCGCGGGCGCCGGGTTCCTGCTCATGCTTCGCGTTGGCATGCCGCTGGACTTCTGGACGCAGATGCTGCCGGGCGTGCTGGTGTTCGGGCTGGGGCTGACGACGACGGTGGCGCCGTTGACGGCGGCGGTGCTCGGGTCCGTGCACAAGGCGCAGGCGGGCATCGGCTCGGCCATCAACAACGCCATCGCCCGGGTCGCGGGGCTCATCGCCATCGCGTTCGCGGGGCTCATCGTGGGCCCGCGACTGGACGTCGCGGGCTTCCACCGGGCGATGCTCGTCTCCGCCGTGCTGCTGGTGCTGGGCGGAGTCACCTCCGCCCTGGGCATCCGCGATCCCCCGCGGAAGGCCTGAGCGCGTCAGTCCTCAGCAGGCTGGAGGGAGAAGTACACGGCTTCGGTCCCCAGGTTGAAGGTGTCCCCGTCCGCGATCTTCTGGCGCTTGATGCGCTGGTGGTTGATCCAGGTCCCGTTGGATGAGCCCAGGTCCTCAATGACGTAGTCCGCGCCATCGCGCACGACGGCGGCGTGCTCGCGGGAGACCCTGCCGGACTTCACGACGAGGCTGCACTGCGGGCCGCGTCCCAGCGTGAAGCGCTCCACGTCCACGCGCGTGGCGGGACCGTCCGGGCCCGGTTGGAGTCCGGGGGCGCGTCGTCCTCGGGCGCGGAGGGCCGGAGTACACGGCCCTGCCTGCGGGCGGCGGGGGCCTTCGCGGCCGGAGGCGCCACGAAGGGCATGTCCTGTTCCTCGGGTTCGTTGGAGCCCGAGTCCTGCTCTTCGTCCTCGGCGGACTCCTCGTCGTCCTCGCTGGAGGAGGCGGCCTGCGCAGCAGGCTCACCGGCCGCGTCGTCTTCCTCGGTGCCCGTGGCCTCCTCTCCCGTCCTGGCCTCTTCGGGCTCGGAGTCGTCGGCCTCGTTGGCGCCGGGGAGTTCCTCGGAGCCGATCGCCGCTGCGATGTCGGCCGCGGCTGCGTCGTCCTCCTCGGAGGACTGCGACCCGTCCTCGTCGTCCGAGCCCTGGTCCGTGGCGGCCGCCGCCTCGGAGGCATCCTCGTCGTCCGAATCCTCCTCCGCCGCTTCGGCGGCGTCGGAATCGTCGTCGTCCGAGTCCTCTTCCGCGGACTTCTCGTCGTCCGAAGATTCGTCGTCGGACTCCTCTTCGTCCGAGGATTCGTCAGCCGCTTCGTCGTCGGACTCCTCTTCGTCCGAGGATTCGTCAGCCGCTTCGTCGTCGGACTCCTCGTCGTCCGAGTCCTCGTCGGAGTCGGATTCTTCCTCCTCGTCCGCCTCCTCCTCGTCGTCGGATGCCACCGGCACGTCGCGGGGCTGCGCGACCGCATCCACCGCCGCGAGCACCTCCTGCATGCGTGCCCGCGCGTGAGCGGCTTCGTCCACGGAGGACTGTGCCTTCGCGGGTTCGGACACCGCCGCGGCCGGAGTGGCAGCCACGGGCTCCTTCGCGGGGACAGCGGCAGGCGCGGGGACAGCGGCGGGCGTGGGGACGACGGCCGCTGCGGGGACGACGGCCGCTGCGGGGACAGCGGCCGCCGAGGGGAGCTCCGCCGGACGCACCACGGGCTCCGGGGCACGAACCGCTGGAGCCCGCACGGGCTCACCCGCGCCCATCACCCCGAGCGCCACGGGCGTAGGCGATACGTACCCGTTCTGTCTCGCGAGCAGGAACAGCGCCTGGGCCACCAGGGCATTCCGGTCCACGCCCAGGTCGTGGCTCATCTGCTCCAGCGCCCGCCACAGGGGCTCCGCGACCTCGATGGTTTCACGAATCCGATTCATGCCTAGCTGCCCCTCAGATTGCTCTGCCACGGAGAGACGTGATCCGGGTCATTGAGCCAATAGAACATCGCTTGCGTCTCCGCGTACTGCCGCTCCGCGATGGACACCAGGTTCGGGTGCAGGTCGCCCAGCGCCACGCCCTCGAACAGGAAACCCTGGCCGGGCTTCGTCGTGCTGGCATTGCCCCGGAACTTGCGGTCCCGGCTCTGCCACAGCCGCTGCGCGGCCTGTCCCGCCGCCTGTCCGTAACCCGCCGGCGGCGCGATGCGCGTGGGCATCTTGAACGTCGTCTCGCCGCACGACCACAGCAGCCACGACAGCGCGCTCCAGTCCCCGCGCAGCATCAGCGTCAGGTCCGCGAACCCCATCTCCAGGTCGAGCGTCTCGTCGATCTCCACCTGCTCGTCCTCGTCCGACTCCATCTCTTCCTGCTTCAGCTCCACGGGCCCATCACCCAGCAGGCCCGACAGGTCCGGCGGCAGCCAGGACACCGCCGCGCCGGGCTTGTACCGCTGGAGCAGCGCGCCGCGGATCGCCTGGAGCCGCGTGGCGTACTTGCGCACCAGCTGCTGGATGGCCTCCAGGGACTGCTCGGGCTTCTCCGGCAGGCCGTCGTAGGTGCAGCTCGGAGGCTCCTGTCCCGCCCAGAAGTCGAAGCGGGGGAACAACGCCCGCGCGTACGTGGCCAGGAACCGGGCGGTGTCCGGCTCCACTGCCGCGAGCCCCTCCGCGTCCTTCTGCACTTGATCCGCCACGCCCAGGTTCAACAGGATGAGGCCGCGCGTGAACAGGTACGCCTTGCGCTCCGGCGCGAGCAGCATCGCCGCGTGCAGGAAGTCCAGCGCCGCGCGAGGCCGGTCCGTCTGGTCCAACAGCACCGCGTAGCCCCGCAGCAGCGTGGCCGCCTCACCGCCGCGCATGAGCGCGTCCGCCATGGGGGCCCACGCCTGTCCCGCATCCTCCACCACGCTGTGCGCGACCTGACGGGCCGAGTCCTGCGTGCGAGGCAGCGTCAGCTCCTCCAGGCCTTGCTTCAACGGCTGGACGTCCAGCGACGTGGCGCACGCACGCGCCGTGGCCAGCAGGGCCTCGCGGTAGCGCCGGTCCGCGCGGGCCTCCTTCGCCAGCTCGCGCCAGCCTTCCGCGCTCCGGGGGAGGTTGGAGAACACCGGCGAGCGCGCCAGCGTCTGCTCATCCATCGCCTGGCCCAGGTCGCGCTTGATCACCACCACCCGCTGCGCGTCCATCAGGGACCACTCGTCACACGCGAAGTCGCCTTCCGCCCGGCCCTCCTCGAAGTGGACGCGGAAGTCCGCGTAGGTGTCCTCCGCGCGCGACCAGTAGCGCCCGTTCCGCCGTCCGTTGTCGAACTCGGCCTCCCAGAGCAGCTGGCCCTGCGCGTCCCAGAAGCGGGTGAGTCCGTGGCGCTCGCGGTCCGCGTTGAGCGTCACCTTGGCCCACTGGTTCAGGTCCTCGCGCAGCTCCGCGTCCTCGGGCAGGTGGGCCGGACGGGTGGGGTAGGGCTCGCCGGTGGAGGGCACCACGCGCTGGCCGTCGCCGTTGAAGTGCTCCACCTGCCGCACGGTGCCGCGGTCGTAGTGCATCACCGTCTTGCGCACGCGCTCGCTCACGCCGCCTTCGTGCATGCGCTCGGAGGTGAAGCCGTCGGATGCAATCCAGGTGCGTGGGCCGTGGAGCTGGCCCTGCGCGAAGGCACCCTCCTGGGACACCGAGCCGTCCTCGTGGAAACGCTTGAAGGGGCCGTGCGGCCTGCCCTGCTCCATGATGCATTCGTTGCAGAGGGTGCCGTCGGCGCGCCAGTAGCGCCACGTGCCGTGCGGCCGGCCTTTTGCGTCCTTCGGGCCGAAGGACCACTCCTCGTCGCCGTCGTCCCAGGTGGCGCCCTCGGGAACGCCGGTGGGGAGTTCGCCCGCCTCGGTCCGCTCGCGGTTCGTCTTGCGGCGCTCCTCCTCCGTCACGTCCACGGCTCGCAGTGCGATCAGCAGCCGGTCCAGCGCCTCGGCGGGCAGCGCCTCGGAGACGCGGCGGACCTCCAGGCCGTCCTTGAACGCGACGATGGTGGGGTAGGCGTCGATGCCCAGCGGTTCGGCCACGGCCTCGTGGGCCTCCGCGTCGAGCCGGGCGAAGGTGATGTCCGGGAACCGCGCGGCGGCCTCGGTGAAGACCGGGGCGAACGCATGGCAGGGTTCACACCACGGCGCCCAGAAGTCCACGACGCACATGCCGGGCTTCTGGGTGACTGCTTCGAAATCCTCCGGGGTCAATTCGACCGGGACGCCTGCCAACGGGAACTCCTGCTCAAGGGGAGAGGCAGATAAGAGGGGCGCCGGGGGCGCGCGTCAACCGGCGCGTCACGGGGAGTCAGGCTTCCGTCCCGGCCGGACAGGGACGGCGGGTGCGTCCTCGCGCAGCAGGGGGCGAGACATGGAACGATGGCCGGATGCGGCCCACCCTCGTGGTCATCAACGGTGAACAGTACTGGCAGCGCTACTTCCCGGAATACGAGGTCGTCTTCCGCAGGCTTCAGGAGTGTTCCTGGGTCCTGCGCGGTGGCGAGCTCTGGTGCATCAACCGTGAGTCCGCGACCCGGCTGGACGGCGTGCTCTGGCGGGTGGGCGCCATCCGCCCGGACCCCCGGCACCGCGCGACGCTGGAGCTCATCCGCCTGAGCGGTGTGCCCTGCTCCAACCCGGCGTCCGTGCTGGCGCGCTGTCACGACCGGTTGTCGATGCTAGCGGAGATGCGTGAGGCGGGGCTGCCGGTCATCCCGTTCGACGCCGCGCTCGGCGACGACATGCTGCGACGGCTGGAGCGGCCCGTGCCGTTCGTCGTCAAGGTCGGCAATCACCACGCGGGGCTGGGCAAGGCGCTGGTGCGCGACGCTGGCGCGTGGCCGGAGATCGCGGACCTCCTCTTCGCCGCGGACGACTACGCGGTCGTCGAGCCCTTCATCGACTACGAGCGCGACGTCCGCTGCCTCGCGGTAGGCGAGCGCATGTGGGCGATGACGCGGGCGAGCGCGGGCTGGAAGGCCAACGTCGACACGCGCAAGTACCACGTCATCGACCCGCCGCCGGAGCTCGCGGATCACACGCGCCGGGCCATGCGGCATCTGGGCGCGGACGTGCTGGGCTTGGACTTCCTCCAGGCGAAGGACGGCGGCTACACGTTGCTGGAGTGCAACGACACGCCAGGCCTGTCCGGCTTCCCGGAGGCGCTGCGGGAGGACGTCGCGGAGTGCCTGCGTGTCCGGATGCGCCAGCGCTGAGTGGAGCGCCAGATAATCGGCAATCCATCCTTCAATCCGAAGGTCACCGCCAGGACGCGCGCTTCGCGGAGCGCAGCGACGCCGCCACGGTGTGCCGGAGCGGGCACCAGGGGGACCACGGACGAGGGGAGCCGTGGGCCGCGAAGTCGTGCCTGCACGGAAGCAAGGATGAAGCCACGTGCGGAGGCCGTGGTGGGCCGAGAGTCTGTGTCTGCGCGAGTGCAAGGCGGAACCACGGGCAGATGCCGCCCGTCGGGCGCGCATGCCAGAAACCTGTCCGACAGTCGGACAGGTTTGCGCCCCATGAGGCCCGAGGCCACGAGCTTGTCCGACAGTCGGACAGGTTTGCGCCCCATGAGGCCCGAGGCCACGAGCTTGTCCGACTGTCCGACAGGTTTGCGCCCCATGAGGCCCGAGGCCACGAGCTTGTCCGACAGTCGGACAGGTTTGCGTCGCTTGCGGCCCGGGGCCACGAACTTGTCCGACAGTCGGACAGGTTTGCGTCGCTTGCGGCCCGGGGCCACGAACTTGTCCGACAGTCGGACAGGTTTGCGTCGCTTGCGGCCCGGGGCCACGAACTTGTCCGACTGTCCGACAGGTTTGCGCCCCATGCGGCCCGAAGCCATGAACCTGTCCGACAGTCGGACAGGTTTTCACCGCTCGGGGCCGGAGGGGGTGCCCTCCGGTCGCCGGCGCGGACGGGTGCTCATGGGCCTATGTCAGACCCTTATGGTTGGATGGCGATGCTGGGACAGGGATGGGGAGGAACCGGGGAGGGCTCGTGGCGTACGTGGAGGCGCAGCTTGAGCGCGATATCGCGCTGGGAAGACCGCCGCCTTCCGCATTCTCCGTGCCCCCTGGCTTCATGAGCGGCGACAGCCCTTCGCGGCCTCTGTCGGTCATGACGCTCCACTCGCGCTCCCCTGGTGAGGTGCTCCTGCGCTGATGGGGCTCGAGCGCCTTTGTCAGCGCTGTACCTCCGTGGAGGAGGGGCCAACGCGCTTCCTGGCTACTTCCTTCGGTGGGTGGCCGTCGACAGCCGTTGGGACAGGCTGACACCCTGGGAGTTCCTCCTCCCCTCGGAGCTACCTCATGCGCCGTCTCTCCGTCCCGCGGTGGATGCCCTCTTGGCTTGGATGCGGGCTCGCCTTCGCGCTCGGCCTCACCGGCTGCGGCCCGGCGGAGTCTCCGGAGGACTTCCGGCTGGCGGAGGCGGAAGCGGCGGTCACGTTCGAGCCGGCGTCGGGCGTCCTCTTCGGTGCGTTCGCCGGCAAGCGCGGCACGGAGGACCACGCGGCGGCGCTGGATGCGCTGGAGCAGGTGGCGGAGCGGAAGATGGACGTCCATCGCATCTACGCGGTGTGGGACAAGGCGCAGCCGAACCAGTTCCTGCTCGCGGACCTGGAGCGCGGCCGCATCCCGCTTCTGTCCATCACGGCGAAGCGGCAGGACGGCAGTGGCGTGTCGTGGGCGAGCATCGCGAGCGGTGCCCAGGACGCGCAGCTCAAGGCGCACGCGCTGGCGCTCAAGGGCACGGGCAAACCGCTGTTCCTCATCTTCAACCACGAGCCGGACATGGCGGGCACGGCCCACGGCTCGCCCGCTGAGTTCGCGGCCGCGTTCCGCCGACTCGTCACGGTGTTCCGCCAGCAGGGCGTGACGAACGTGAGCTACTCGATGACGCTCGTCCCCTACAGCTTCCAATCGGGCGCGGCGGATGCGTTCTGGCCGGGCAGCACCTACGTGGACTGGGTGGGCGCGGATGCCTACAACTGGAATGGCTGCAACCCCACGGCGGGCGACACGTGGCGCTCGCTGGAGGAGGCGGTGGCGCCGGTGCTCGCGTGGGCCCATGTGAAGGGCAAGCCGGTGATGCTGCCGGAGTGGGGCTCCGTGGAGGACGCGAGCACGGCCGGGCGCAAGGGGCAGTGGTTCCGGGACGCGCTGGACACGTTCAAGCGCCACCCGGAAATCAAGGTCGCGTCGTACTTCCACACCACCGGCACCTGCCCATGGTGGGTGGACTCCTCGGCGTCCAGCGTGGACGGCTTTCATGCATTGGGTGCCAGCGGCTACACGCACGCGACGGCGGCGGCCTGGCTGCAGCCGTCCACCACGACGGGCACGGCGCCGCTCACGGTGACGTTCGACCTCTCCGGCAGCACGGGCTTCCAGTCCACGACGGGCACGGGAAACGACGCCTGGGGCCTGGACTTCGGTGACGGCTCCGCGCAGGTGACAGGGAGGGGACGGCCCACCGCGCTCCAGACGCACCGCTACACGGCGAAGGGCACGTACCGCGCGAGCCTTACCGTGACGGACTGGAAGGGCGTGAAGAACACCGACACGCGCGTGCTCACGGTGAAATGAGCCTCAGGCCGTGAACTTCCAGTGCTGCATGCGGAAGTAGAACTGGAACCCCGCGTCCTTCAGCGCGGTCATGCGCTCCGGCAGTTCGTCGTTCTCCCAGACGATGCCCAGGCACTCCAGGTCGATCTTCGCGAAGTCGATGACGTGCGTGTTGAAGTCCCAAGGGTCCAATCCCAGGCACCCGCCCACGTCCCGGAGCATCACCGGGTCGTGGGAGTCGTGCAGGATCGTCACGATGATCCGCGCGCCCTCACGCGTGTGCTCGTAGGAGTGCGCGGAGTATTCGAGGAAGGGCACCAGGCTCCGACGGAAGGGCCCGATGGCGATGACGCCCGCGACGATGGGAGAGAGCTCCGGCATGGGCTATCCGTTCGGCTGGAAGTAGAAGGAGAAGCCCGCGTCGCGCAGGCGCAGGAAGCACTCCAGCCGGTGCGCCTCGCCGGGCTGCTCGAACTGCTTGAGCGCGTCCACGTCCGCACGCCACGGGTCGAGCGCGTGGGTGTTGAAGTCCCACGGGTCCGCTCCCAGGCACTCGGCCAGAGCGCGACTGCGGGAGCTGCCCTCCGGCGCGGAGAAAACGGGGACGACGATGATGGCCCCCTCGCGGGTGTCCCAATGCCACGCCTCCGGCTGCTGGAGAAACGGCACCAGCTCGCGGTGGAACGGGCCGATGCCCAGGACCTCTCCATACATTCCCATGCGCTCGAACCTTCCGTGTGTCAGGCCCCGGCGGATGGCCGCGTCCCGCGAGCCTCCCAGGGGCCTCTGCTACCGTCGCCCCGCACACCCCCGAGGCCGCGCCATGACCTTCTCCGTCCGCACCGCCAACCTGCGCACGCTCAACTCGCTGACGAAGTACCCGTCCATCCCGACGTACCACACGCTCGGAGACAAGGGCCGGCTGGCCGAACCCGCCATCGCGTTCGACGGGCCCGTGGTCGGCACGGAGAAGGTGGATGGCACCAACGCGCGCATCGTGTTCCTTCCGGACGGCACGTACCTGCTCGGCAGCCGCGAGGAGCTGCTCTACGCGAGCGGTGACCTCATCGGGAATCCGGCCCTGGGCATCGTGGAGCACCTGCGCCCGGTGGCGGACGCCCTGCGTGAGAAGCGGCTCGACGCGGGCGGCATCACCGTCGTCTTCGGCGAGGTGTACGGCGGCAACGTCACCGCCCACAGCAAGCAGTACACGGGCGAGAAGCGCGTGGGCTACCGCGTCTTCGACGTGGTGCGCCTCACCGACTACGAGACGCCGCTCACCTGGTCCGCGGAGCAGCTCTCCGGCTGGCGCGAATCCGGAGGCCAGCCCTTCGTGACCGAGGACGCGCTCATGGCCTTCACCCGCGAGCACGGACTGGAGACCACGCCGCGCATCCTCGAACAGGACGGCGCCGCGATGCCGAAGGACCTGGAGGGAGCGTTCGCCTGGCTGCGCTCGCACGCGCCCGCGACCCGGTGCGCGTTGGATGCAGGGGCCGGGCAGCACCCGGAGGGCATCGTCGTCCGCACCCGCGACCGGCGCACCATCGCGAAGCTGCGTTACGAGGACTACGAGCGCACGCAGCGCGTGAAGCGCTGAAAAGCAAGAAGGCGGCGGTGTCTCCGTTCACCGCCGCCTCCATCCGCGCCACGCATTCAGTCAGTCGATTGCGGCTCGGCGATATTCATGTGGCCTGTCGCGGATGAGGTCCAACCGCACCCCGAAGTTGCCCGCGTTGTCCGTACCCATTGCGTCTGGCGTGCCAGCCTCCGGCCTGCCGGGCGCTCCCTGATTCCGGGGGTTTGTGTCCACGCCGACGGCGGCCCCTGGTGACCGCGGTCCTGCCGCTGATGACGGCTGTCACCAGGCAGGCAGCCTGGGTTGACGCGCCGCGGAAGGATGTTCGGAGCGGACGAGGGCCGGCGGTAGACTCGCGGATCAGGTCACGGCCCCCATGACGAAGAGAGACACCGGAAGGCGAAACACAGGCACCGGCAACTCGGACTCCGTGCGCTCGGGCGCGGGGACGGGCCGGGGCTCGGGATACGGAACGGGCCCCCGTCCGCGCCGCGCGGAGGACGTCCCGCCCGTTCCCCAGGTGGGCCGCTACCTGCTCCTGCGCAAGCTGGGGCAGGGCGGCATGGGCGTGGTGTACGCCGCCTATGACCCGGACCTGGACCGCAAGATTGCCCTGAAGCTGCTGCACCCGAATGCCAACCACGACAACGAGGAGGCGCGGTCCCGGCTCTTGCGTGAAGCGCAGGCCATGGCGCGTGTCTCCCATCCCAACGTCATCCCCGTCTTCGACGTGGGCATGTGGGGCGACCAGGTCTTTGTCGCCATGGAGCTGGTGGAAGGTGGCACGCTGGGCTCGTGGCTGAAGGAGGCGAAGCCGTCCTGGCGCGAGGTGCTGGAGCGCTACCTCCAGGCGGGCCGGGGACTCCAGGCCGCGCACGCGGCGGGCCTGGTGCACCGCGACTTCAAGCCCGCCAACGTGCTGGTGAGCCATGCGGGCCGCGTCTACGTGACGGACTTCGGGCTGGCGCGGCAGGTGGGCGACGGACCGGAGGCCCCGGCCTCGCCGGAGGAGGCGCAGGTCCTGGAGTCCTCGGACCGGCGCATGCTGGACACCACGCTCACGGAGGCGGGCCTGCTGGTGGGCACGCCCAACTACATGTCCCCGGAGCAGTTCCGGGGCACGCAGCTGGACGCGCGCACGGACCAGTTCAGCTTCTGCGCGGCGCTCTACGGCGCGCTGTACGGCACGCGCCCCTTCGACCCGGGCAGCATCAAGGCCTACGCGTCCGCCAGCCGGAGCGCGGAGCTGGAGGCCACCGGCACGCAGTCCCTGGGCGGCACGCAGTCGCTGAACGCCGCGCCCGCGAAGGCCCCCGTCATCTCTCCGCCGCCCGCGCTCATCCGCGAGCCCCCGCGCGACGCGAAGGTGCCCGGTTGGGTGCGGCAGGCAGTGCTGCGCGGGCTGGCGCTGGACGTGGACGCGCGCTTCCCGTCCATGCAGGCCCTGCTGGACGCGCTCTCCCAGGAGCAGCGGCACGGGCAGCGCAAGCGCTGGCTGGGCGCGGCGGGCGCCATGACCACCGCGCTCGCGGTGGCGGGCGGCGTGGCGTGGCAGCAGTCCCAGGTGTGCGCGGACGCGGGCGCGCTGATGGACACCGTGTGGACGCCGGACGCGAAGGTGAAGCTGGAGTCCGCCTTCCGCGCCACCGGGAAGCCCTTCGCGGAAGGCATGGCCGTCCGCGCCGTGCAGGTGCTGGGGCAGTACGCGGACGCGTGGAAGCACCAGCGCATCCAGGCGTGCGAGGACGCGCGCGTGAGCGGCGTGAAGCCGGAGGAGCAACTGGACCGGCAGGTGGTGTGCCTGGAGCGCCGCCGCAGGGACCTGCGCGCCACGGTGGACCTGCTCGCGAGCGCGGACGCCGCCATGGTGGAGAAGTCCGTGGACATGGCGCACGCGCTGCCCGCGCTGCACGAGTGCGAGGACGTGGAGTCGCTGGCAGAACAGCAGCGCCGCCCCTCCGACCCCGCCCTGCGCGACGCGATTGAAGCGCTGGAGGACCAGCTGTCGGAGGTGCGCGCGCAGGTGGACGCGGGCCGCTACCCGGCGGCGCTCGCGGCGGTGAAGGCGCTGGAGGCGCCGGTGGAGAAGACGGGCTACCTGCCGCTGAAGGCGGAGATGCGCTTCCACCTGGGCTGGCTCCAGGAGCAGACGGGCCAGTCGCCGGAGGCGTCCCGCCTGCTGTCGCGCGCGGTGTTCGACGCGGAGGCGGGCAGGGCGGACCGGCTGAAGGTCGCCATCCTCAACAAGCTCCTCTACGTGGAGGACGGCCAGAAGCACTTCGACCCGGCGGCGAACTGGGGCGAGCTGGCGGAGGCCACCCTCCAGCGCCTGGGCGGCGAGCCCGTGCTGCAGGCCGACGTGAAGGTGAACCAGGCCAACCTCGCCATGTCCCAGGGCCACATGGAGGAGGCCCGCGAGCGGCTGACGGAGGCGAGCGCCCTCTACGACAAGGCGCTGCCGCCCGAGCACCCCAAGCGCGCGCGGGCGCTCTTCCTGCTGGGGCGGCTGGTGCTGGGCACGGGCGACGCGAAGGGGGCGGTGCCGCTGTTGGAGGCGTCGCTCGCGAAGACCCTGGCGGCCGTGGGCCCGGTGCACCCGGACGTGGCCCGCCGGCATGGCCTGTTGTCCCTGGCCCTGCGAGACGCCGGCCAGCCCGAGCGCGCCCTGCCGCATGCCCAGGCGGTGGTGGACCTCTACAAGACCCTGCATGGCGCGAAGAGCGCCCAGGTGGCGGAGGCGCTGGACGAGCTGGGCATGTGCCAGCTGGGGATGAAGCGCTACGACGACGCGCTGAAGACCTACGAGCAGGCCGTGGCCCTCAAGCGCGAGCTGTTGCCCGAGGGCGACGAAGGTCTCCAGCCTTCCTACGACGGCGTGGGCCAGGCGCTGCTGGGCCTGGGCCGGGCACGCGACTCCGTGGCGCCGCTCCAGCTGGCGGTGTCCTTCGCGTCCGCGCCCCCGGATGCGCTGGCGGAGTCCGGCTTCGCGCTGGCGCGGGCGCTGTACCAGACGGGCCAGTCTCCAGAGGCCCGGGGCGAGGCCACCCGCGCCCGGGAGCGCTTCAGCGAGTCCGGGATGGACGAGCGCGTGGGCGAGGTGGACTCGTGGCTGGAGACCCTGCCCAAGGAGTCCCCGCGCCCGCCTGCCCGCAAGCCGCCTCGCGGCCGGCGCAGGTAGGACGTTACGCACGGCTGCTGGCGACCCTGGCGGGGCGTGCTACCGTCCCGCGCCGTGTCGCTGCCCCCAGATGACGACGAGGCGCTCCTGGACGCCACGGCCACCCTGAACCGGGGCCGTGCGGGACAGGTGCGGATGGTGCTGCGGGTGCTTTCCGGCGCGGAGGCCGGCAAGACCCATCCGCTCAAGCAGGGGACGTACACAGTGGGCAAGAACCCCACGTGTGACATCGTCCTCACCGACAAGGCCGTCTCCCGCCAGCACCTGAAGCTGGAGGTGCACGCCGAGCACGTCGTCGCCACGGACCTGGGCTCGCACAACGGCTCGTTCGTGGAGGGGCTGCGCTTCACCGCCATGGAGCTGCGCCCCGGCAGCGTCATCACGCTGGGCACCACCGAATTGAAGCTGGTGCCGGAGGACACGCGCGAGCGCTCGCTGCCGCTGTCCTCGCGCGACCGCTTCGGCGCGCTCGTGGGCGGAAGCCGCAAGATGCGCGAGGCCTTCACCGTACTGGAGCGCCTGGCGCCCGGCGGCGCGGACGTGCTCATCCACGGCGAGACGGGCACCGGCAAGGACCTGTGCGCGGAGGCCATCCACCAGCAGAGCCCGCGCGCCAAGGGCCCCTTTGTCATCGTGGACCTGGCGGGCGTGCCCTCCACCCTCATCGAGTCCGAGCTCTTCGGCCACGTGAAGGGCTCCTTCACCGGCGCCCAGGGTGACCGCGCCGGCGCCTTCGAGCGCGCGCAGAACGGCACCGTCTTCCTGGACGAGATTGGCGAGCTGCCCCTGGACCTGCAGCCGCGCCTGTTGCGCGTGCTGGAGCGCCGGCAGGTGAAGCGCGTGGGCGGCAACGACTACTTCACGGTGAACGTGCGCGTGGTGGCCGCCTCGCACGTGAACCTGGAGCAGGCCGTCCAGCAGGGGAAGTTCCGCCGCGACCTCTTCCACCGGCTCGCCGTGCTGCGCGTGACGCTGCCCGCGCTGCGCGAGCGCCCGGAGGACATCCCGCTGCTCATCGACCACATGCTCAAGCTGATGGGCCGGCAGCCGGGCGCGCTGTCGGACCAGACGCGCGCGCTGCTCATGCAGTACCCCTGGCCCGGCAACGTGCGCGAATTGCGCAACGTGGTGGAACAGGTGGTCAACCTGGGCGAGGAGGCCCTGCCGGACCTGGAGGCGCACCCGGGGGCGGACGGCCGCAAGGGTCCGGATCTGGACCTGCCCTTCAAGGAAGCGAAAGAACACCTCATCGAAGTGTTCGAACGTGACTACCTGAAGAACCTCATCGAGCGCTGCGAAGGCAACATTTCCAGGGCTTCTCGCGAAGCTGATATCGACCGTGTCTACCTCCGGAAACTCCTGCGCAAGCACGGGTTGGATCCGTCCGGGGAGCCTTAACACGGGGCGGCATCACAGGTAGGATGACATCCCCCTTCCCCCCCTCCGGAGCCACGACCGTGAGCGTGAACCTTTCTTCCAATCTCCTCCGTTCCTTCCAGCAACTGGCGGACGTGAAGCCGACCGCCGTACCGCAGCAGGCCGCTCAGCAGGCCGGGTTGCCGGAGGAGAAGGTCGTCTCACAGGTGGAGGGCGCGCCCACCCCCGTGCAGACGGAGCAGGCCACGGACGCCTTCGCGGCGGTGCAGGCCCTCAACCAGGCGTGGGCGAACCGCTTCCAGCCGGTGTCGGGCGCTTCCGCGCAGGACGTGGGCGTCGCGGGGAAGCTCGCGAACGCGCCCAAGGCTCCGGAGATTGGCGGCTGGGACGCCGCGGGGACGGACCCCGAGGTGGTCAAGCAGACCAACCAGAACGACTGCGGCGCCGCGGTGGCGGTGATGCTGGGCAAGGAGATTGGCAACAGCAAGGCCCAGCCCACGTCGGACAAGGAGAAGATGTCCGCGCTGGAGTCGCGCTTCACGCAGGGCCAGGGCACGTCGCCGCATGAGCTGTCCAACATGCTGGCGAACCAGGGCACGAAGGTGACGCAGACGTCGTCCAAGCTCGACACCAAGGCCCTGGATGACGCGCTCGCTCGCGGCGCCAAGGGCGCGGTGATGGTGGACTCCAGCCTGGTGGACCCCACGACGAAGCCGGGCGAGACGGGCCGCGCGCACTGGGTCTCCGTGGAGGGCAAGGACGACAAGGGCCGCTACCTCATCAAGGACCCCAGCACCGGCTCCAAGATTCCGGTGGACGCCCAGCGGCTCGCGGACTCCATGGAGATCAGCTGGAACCGGCACCAGGGCGGCGGGCAGATGATCGTCGAAAGCGCCCAGGGCATGTCCGAGGCCCAGGCCGCGCAGGAGGGCGGGCAGAAGGCCGTCGCGCTGGGCAACACGGATGGTGGCGGCTCCCGCGCCATGTCCAACTTCGGCCGCGAGTCTTCATAACCCCTGAAGACAGACGGCGGATGGACTGGAGTCCATCCGCCGCGGCTCATCGTCTTTCGCTTTTGCGCCTGCCGCGCGGCTTCAGACGGTGAGGTGCTGCACGGCCTGGAGCCGCAGCAACTGGCGCGCCAGCTCCTGCACCTGCTCCACCTCCTCCAGTCCCATCACCTTGCGCAGCGCGAGCCTCTTGTCCGTGGAGGCGCGCAGCAGCAGCGCGCGCAGCTGGGGATTGCTGAGCATCGGGTTGAGCTGGCGCAGGTGGCCTACCAGCGCGCCCAGCTGGGGCAGCGTGAGGCCCGCGACCATCACCTGCGTCGCGGAGCCCTCGTCCGGGCTCTGGCTGGTGGCCAGCATCCACGGTGACAAGAGCAGCGAACGGGTGAAGTCCGTCTCGCAGGACAGGCCCAGCCGCGCGCACTCCTCCACCACGGGGCCGGTGTCGTGGCCCGCGATGATGGGCTGGATGCGGGCGGCCTCGTACTTCTGGAGGACGGCGTCGTAGAGCTTCCGGGCCTCCACGCCCTGCGGCGTGCGCGGGAACTCCGCGAAGGCCTGCGCAATCTCCGCGCGCAGCGTGCCCAGGAGCGTGGCGTCGTCCGCCGTGCCGGGCTCGCCCAGGACCTGGGCCAGGTAGGCCCGGTCCTCGGGGACCGCGTTCGCGGACTTCCACCACTCGAAGGTGACGGTGCTCACGCTCAGGACCACCGGCAGGGTGACGACGCCCTGACGGCCGGGGTTGGCGAGGAAGGCGGCCATCTTCCCCTCCACCTCCGTGAGGCCGCGGTAGAGCCGGTGGAGGACGGCGGTGCGCAGCTTCGCGCGGCCCTCCAGCGCCTGCTTCGCGGCATCCGACGACTGTCCGTCCGTCGCGGTGCGCTCCCGCGAGGACTCGGAAGCGGCGGGCTGGCGCGCGAGCTGGGGCGCCCCGGGCACCTGCGGTGTCGTGGGCGGAGGCTGGGGGAGCGCCGGGGCCGTCTGGGGCGCCTGCGCCGCCAGGGCAGGGGGCTGCTCCAGGGTGCCCAGGCTGGCGGCGCCCTGCGACGTGCCAGGCGACATCCCGGCCTGCTGCTGGGCACCCCTGGCACCGCCACCGCCGCCTTCGTTGCGCTCCGTCTCGCCGGAGCGGCCGAAGTCCATGCCGTCCTGGGGGCCGGCCTGCTCCAGGCCCCCCTTGGCGGAGGCGCCCTTCGCGGAGCCTCCCTTGACGGCGACGCCTCCCTTGCCAGCGCCGCCCTTTCCAGAGGCCTTGCCCGATGACTTGCTTTCACCGGACTGCGCCTTCTCCTCCTTCTCCTTCGCGGGGCTCTGCAGGGGCAGGCCCGGGCGAGGAAGGCCAGACGGAAGGCGGACGCTCATGGACGGGGGCCTCGCTAGGGGGGAATCAGGCCAGGTTCTTCAGGTGGACGACCAGGTTGCTGTTCTTGCTGCCCAGCGTGCTCGCGTCATCCGTGGGGATGACGTAGCCCTGATCCGCGCCGACGTGCTTGCGGAAGAAGTCTACCACCTCCGGATCCTGCACGTTGGACGTGGTGCTCTTCTTGATGCCGTACGCGGAGCCGTCCGCTCCCTTGGCCTTCACGGAGTCAGGCGCGTTGGCGAGCAGGTTGTCCATCGTGCCCGACAGGCGGCCACCGCCGTCCGCCTGGATGGTCATCGCGGTGTTGTGACCCTCGATGTAGCTGACGTCGTAGTAGGTGTTCCCGAACCCGCCGTCGAACTTCACTTCACCGAGCGTCGCGTTCTTGCCGTCGCCGCTGTCGCTGCGGAAGTTGCCGGACCAGTTGTCCGGGAACTGCACCGTGCGGCTCTCACCGGGCTTCAGCGTGACGGAGTCGACGGCCTTCTCGCCCGCGTTGGGGGTGAAGTTCACCGTCATCGGTTTGTCGCCGTCGTTGTTGAGGGTGATGGTGTTCTTGCCCTTCGCCGCGCTCGAGTCGCCCACGGACTGGGGACCAGCGACGGCCGCGTTCTTCTGGGGAGCCGCCGGAGCCGGGGCGCCCTGCGCGGCGGGAGCAGCCTGCGCGGCCGGGGTCGCCTGCGCGGGGGCAGGAGCCGCGGCCTGGGCAGTGGCAGGAGCTGCGGCCTGGGCAGCGGCAGGAGCCGCGGCCGGACCCGCGGCCTGCTGCGCACCGGCGCCGTTCATTCCACCGAGCAGCTCCACCAGCTGATTCACCATCTGGACCATCTGGGCCAGCTGCTCCATGGGATTGCCGCCCTGGAGCGCGCCCTTCTTGCCCACGCCCGCCGGCGCGTCGAAGCCATCCGCCTGGAACATCCCCTGGAGCGAACCCGGGCCGCACTTCGCCTTCGCCGCGTCCGCCGTGGGGCGCGACACCGGGCTGGAGAGCTCCGTGGCGGACGTGCGGGGGGAGAAGGAGGAGCTGGCAACGGACGACTTCGACAGGGGGGAGAGCGCCATGGCGGTGTTCCTCGGAGATTGGATGGGGCGGCGGGGAGACGCCGTCCGGTTCAGCGATGCAGGGGGCTAGAGCACGGCGCGTGCCACGCGTCCCACACGCTTCTCGACGAGGTAACCGCTTGGAATCGCTCAGGGGACGGACGCGGCGGCGGGGGCGGAGGGCCACCGCCCTGATGACTGCCGTCAGGCCCCTGGTGTCTGGCGTCATCAGGCCCGGAAGCACGACTCGCGCGGGACGCATGCGCCCCGCGCGAGAAGTCACCGCGGTCTTCAGGCCGTGCGGATCAGACCCTTCGGACGGTGCTCGAATGGATGAGCCGCAGTATCAGCAGCAGCACCACCGCTCCGATGAACGCCACGAAGATGGTGCCCGCGAGGCCACCGAACGGGGCTCCCGTGCCGAGCGCCCGGAGGATGAAACCTCCCAGGAACGCGCCCACCACGCCCACGACGATGTCGCCAATCAGGCCATAGCCACCGCCCACCACCGCGGACGCGAGCCATCCAGCGATGAGGCCAATCACCGCCCACAACAGGATTGCTTCCAGCGCCATGTCTCTTCCTCCCATCGAGGTGATGGACGAAACATGGGCATGATTCCCAGCCGCGCCCGCCCCTCCCTCAAGGGCGACGGCAGGGCGGCCAGGCAGCCGGCGCCGGGGGGTCTTCAATTCGTTCCACATCCCACGAATCCGACTGTCTTCAGAGGGGAGCGGGGCAATATGCCCCATGAAGCCCCGGGGCAAAATGCCCCAATTTGAACCTGTGTGCGCGCTCTGCTGGCATTGAGTGAACACCTGTCGCTGAAGGCGGCAAGGAGTCACTTCCATGAAGCGCATCTTCGAGTCTGTCGGGTCGCCGTTGCAGTTCGACCGTGAGTCCTTCCGGTGCCGTCACACCCTCTTGGGACATCCCGCGTTGGAGCTGGAGAACCTGGCGGGCGTGGTGCAGCGGCTGCCTTCCGCGAACGTGTTCTTCAGCTCCGGCCTGGTGCCCAAGGACGCGGACTTCGACCGCGCGCACCTGGACTACCGCACCGGCCTGTCGCTGAAGGACACCGTGGAGAACATGATGACGAGCAACTCGTACATCATGCTGCGCGCGCCGGAGCAGGACCCCAGCTTCCACGACCTGTACCGCGCGCTCCTGTCGGAGGTGGAGGACCTGATGCGCCAGCAGGGCGTGGGCACCCACGCCGTGGATCCGATGCTCTACCTCTTCATCGCGTCCCCCGGCAGCGTCACGCCCTTCCACCTGGACCGCTACTCCACGCTGCTGATGCAGTTCCGGGGCAGCAAGGCGGTGCACGTCTCGAAGGCGTGGGACGAACAGGTGGTCCCCGCGCCGGACCTGGAGGCCTTCATCGCGCGCTCGGGCTCCAAGGTGAGCTACCGCGAGACCTTCGATGCGACGGCGGAGCGCTACGCCTTCGGACCCGGGGACGCGCTGCACATCCCCTTCGTGGCGCCGCACTACGTGAAGAACGGCACGGACGACGTCTCCGTGTCGCTGTCCATCATCTTCAACACCCGCGAGACGGCCCGGCACCTGCGCGCGCTGCGCACCAACCACGCGCTGCGCAAGCACCTGGGGCCGCTGGGGCACCGGCCCACGCCGGTGAACCGCTTCCTGCCGCTGGACCACGTGAAGAGCGGCATGGAGCGCGTGGTGCGCCGGGCGCGCGGCCTGCTGCACGCCTGAGCCTCCGCGTCCACGGGCAGGGGACCTGCTCCGCGGTCTGCCAGGAAAACACCTCCACGACTGTGCGCATGAGCCGATGGCACATGCGCGAGAAGTTAGCCCGATGCTCGGAACCCCGGGGGGTTGACGGCGGGACCCTTAAAGATGCATTCAGGATGCATCTTTTTGGGGCGTGGGCCCGGAAAGCGAGCGAAGTCATGACGAGCGTGTACGAGAAGATTGGCGGAGAGCCGGCGATGGCGGCGGCGGTGGACGTCTTCTACCGGAAGGTGCTGGCCGACGATCGCATCAGCCACTTCTTCGAGGACGTGGACATGGAGCGCCAGGCCGCGAAGCAGAAGGCGTTCCTGACGATGGTGACCGGCGGGCCCGCGAGCTACTCGGGCAAGGACATGCGCGCGGGGCACAAGCACCTGGTGGAGCGCGGGCTGAACGCGATGCACTTCGACGCGGTGGTGGGGCACCTGAAGGAGACGCTGGAGGAGCTGGGCGTGCCCGCGGAGCTGGTGGGCCAGGTGATGACCGTCGCCGAAGGGGCGCGGGCGGACGTGTTGAACCGCTGAAGCAGCCGTCAGGAGGCACGCCATGGCGAAGGTACGGCATGAATCCGAGTGGTATCCGCTGGAGCCCGGAGAGACGGTGCTGGACGGGCTGCTGCGCCAGGGCGTGCGCGTGCCGCATGCGTGCCGGGCGGGGGCCTGCCAGTCCTGCCTGATGCGGGCGACCTCGGGCCCTGTGCCCGAGGCGGCGCAGGTGGGGCTCAAGGACACGCTGCGGGCGCGAGGCTACTTCCTCGCGTGCACGTGCCGGCCCCAGGAGGGCACGGCGCTGGAGGTGGCGGGGGCGTCGGAGCTGCGCGTCCCCGCGCGCGTGGTGGACCTGGAGTCGCTCAGCGCGGACGTGTTCGCGGTGCGGCTGGAGGTGGAGACCCCGCTCGATTATCGCGCGGGGCAGTACGTCACGGTGGTGCGCGCGGACGGGCTCGCGCGCAGCTACTCGCTGGCGAGCCTGCCTCGCGAGGGCCGGCTGAAGCTGCACGTGCGGCTCGTGCCCGGGGGCGCCATGAGCGGTTGGTTCGCTCGCGAAGTCAGACATGGTGATCAGGTGCACGTGCAGGGGCCGGCCGGGGATTGCTTCTACGTGCCCGGGCAGCCGGAGGCGCCGCTGCTGCTGGCGGGGACGGGCACGGGGCTCGCGCCGCTGTATGGAATCCTGCGGGACGCGCTGGAGGCGGGGCACACCGGCCCCATCCACCTGTTCCACGGGGCGAAGGACCCGGGCGGGCTGTACCTCGTGGACGCGCTGAGGGCCATGGCGGCGAGCCATCCGAACCTCCACTACCGGCCCGTCGTGCTGGCGGGAGGAGGTGGGGAGGTAGAGGAGGGCGCCCTGGAGGCGAAGGTGCTCACCTGCCTCCCGAAGCGCCCGGTGGGCTGGCGAGCGTTCCTCTGCGGCAACCCCGAAGCGGTGCTATCCCTGCGCAAGAAGCTCTTTCTCGCGGGGTTCTCGCTGAAGGACATCCACGCGGATGCCTTCCTGCCGAGCGTGCCGCGAGCGGGGCCCGTCGCCGGAGCCGCCTGACTTGCACCTGACCCTTCACGCCGACTACTCGCTGCGCGTCCTCATGTACCTGGCGGCACGTCCCGGGCGGCCGTCGTCCACGCAGGAGATCGCCGACGCCTATGGCATCTCCAAGCACCACCTGGTGCGCGTGGTGCAGACGCTGGCGCAGGAGGGGCACGTGGAGGTGAAGGCCGGGCGGGCCGGCGGTGTGCTGCTGGCGAAGGCCCCGGGAGACATCCGGCTGGGCAAGGTGGTGCGCGCGGCCGAGCCGGACTTCCACCTGGTGGAGTGCTTCGACCGGGAGCGCAACACGTGCCCCATCGCGTCGCTCTGCGGCCTCAAGGGCGTGCTGGCGGAGGCGCGCGACGCGTTCTTCGCCACGTTGGACAAGTACTCGCTGGAGGACCTGCTGCGCCGCTCCAAGCCCGGCCTGTCGGACCTGCTGCTGAAGCCGGCCGCGCCACAGGAGTAGGCGCGCCCGGGTTACGGCGCCAGCAGGACACGCCGCACGTGCTCCCGCACGTTCTCCTCGGTGGACTCTGGAACCGAGGACAGGAATGCGCGCGCCGCGCCCAGGGCTTCCAGGAACGGCCCCGCCGCCGCCACCGCCTGCCGCTCGGCTTCGTCCGGAAGGTCGCGGGTGGCCTGCTCCGGCGTCCACACCGCGGCCTCGAGCGCGAGCACCATGGCCCGGCCCGCGGCGACACACCGCTGGCGCTCGCGGATGAGCTCCATGCCGCCACCGGTTTCGTCCTCCGTGAGCGCCGCGGACTGGATGAGCTTGCGCAGCGCTTCCACGTGCGGCGCCAGAGGCGTCTGGGAATCTCCCAGCCAACGCCGCAGGGCCTTCAATGCGGCGTGAGGGCCTGAGGCGCGGGCGAAGTGGAACTGCCAGTGGCCATCCTCCGGCACGCCGTGCTCCCAGATGCCCAGGCAGGGCTCCGCCACCGCGAAGGCCGCGAGGACCAGGGGACGGTGGCCCCAGCGCGACAAGCCCTGGAGCCACTCCGACACAGAGCCCTCGTGCTTCGCGGTGAGGTAGGCCTCCAAGCTGTCCTCGCTCGGGGGACGGGCGCGCTTGCGGTCCCGGGCCTCCGTGGTCATCCGCTGGAGGGTCTTGAACAGGGCTTCGTCCTCCACATTGAAGGGATCCGAGTAGCCCGTCCACCGGGCCGCGGCGATGGCGAGCGCCTGCCCCACGCGGTAGTCGGGCATCTCCGCCAGCAGGTCCAGCAGGGCCTGCATGACCTGCTCCGGCATTCGTTCCTGGCTCTGCCTCTCCATCGCGCACGTCCTGTCAGTGGGAGGCTGTCGCGAGACCCCTCCGTTACCGGGCTCGCTGACGAAGGCCGCCCAGTCGTCTGACGGGACCGTGGCGCCCGACCCCTTCCGCCAGGCGGTGACCTGCGCCTTCCAGGCCGCGGCGCCGCCTCTCAGGGGGAACGCGCGCGTGACCGCGAGCCGATGAACTGGTTCGTGTTCTCGCAACAGGCTGCGATTGACCGCGTCGACTTCACCGGGCCTCGCGCGCAGGCGCACCTCCGCTGCGATCCGGGAGCCCTCACGGCGGAGCCGCGCCCGCTCGTCCTCTGGCACCAGTTCCTCGAAGATGCTCCAGAGTCCCAGCAGCGGTTGCACGCGGCCCTCCAGGAGCGCCGCGTGCAACCGGTCGTGTCCATCCACGACGAGCCACTTCCGCACCCGTGTGAGGTAGGGCAGCAGGACCGGCGGCAGCGTTCCATCTCGCGCATGCTTGCGCCACGCCTTCAACCGTCCGCCTGATTCAGGAAATGGCGCGCGGAGAGGGATGACTCCGCCGCTGCGCTCCTCGGGAGTGCCTGGCCCGGCCCAGGACCACTCCTCCGAACGGAAGAAAGGGAAGCGCAGGATCCCATCGGGCGCGCACGGTGGGACCGGCAGCTCTCCCGTGCCTTCGATGGGCCCGCCCAGCATCACGCGCAGCGGATAGGGCCGGGTGGCTTCGACATGGAGCAGGGGACGTCGCAGCCAGTGTCCCCACGAGGGGACGGTCAGCAGCAGCCCGGGGGCCACCCACGGGCATCCGCCAATCCGTGTCATCCGCCGTCACGGCGATTCGTGGCTGCCTCAGGCGTCCTCCTCGGCCTGACATCATCGTGTCACACCGCCATGACACCCCCATCCACGAAGAGCTCGACGCCCGCGACGAAGCTGCTCTCGTTCGACGCCAGGAACAGCACCGCGTTCGCGACGTCCTCCGCCTGGCCGAGCCGCCCGAGCGGCGTCATCTGTTTCAGCACGTCCTCCATCCCCGCGTTGTTCTGGAGATACGTCTGCATCGCGGGCGTTTCAATCACCCCCGGTGAAATCACGTTGACGCGGATGCCCAGGCTCTTCAGGTCGGTCGTCCAGGTACGCGCGAGCGCGCGAATCGCGGCCTTGGTCGCGTTGTAGACCGACAGACCGGGGAAGCCTTTGCTGCCGCTGGCCGAGCCGGCGAGGATGACCGTCCCTCCGGGGGGCATGAGGGGCAGCGCCTTCTGCACGCTGAAGACCATGCCCTTCACGTTCGCGCCGAACACGCGCTCGAAGTGCTCCTCGTCGATCGCACCGAGCGCCACGGTTTCGGAGATTCCCGCATTGGCGAAAACGACATCGATCCTGCCGTGGTCGCGTTTGACGCGCTCGTAGAGCCGGTCGAGGTCGGAGAGATTGCCGACGTCCCCTTGGATGCCAACGGTGGCGCCACCGATTTCGTGGACCGCCTCGTCGAGCCTCTCCTGTCTGCGCCCGGTGATGTAGACCCTGGCCCCCTCCGCGGCGAAGGCCTTGGCGGTCGCGAGCCCGATGCCGTCACTTCCCCCGGTGACGACCACGACTTTGTCTTTGAATCGCGTCATGTCGATTTCATCTCCTTCAAGAGTGGCTCATTGAAGGTATCCGTTGCATACCAGGTGGCAAGAGCGTACCTGGAGCATCCCAGGTATGCCGAGCGATACTGAAGACGATCCCATCTACCGGTCCGACTGCCCCACCCGCCCGATCCTCGATCAGATAGGCGACAAGTGGTCGATGATGGTCCTTGCCGTGCTCGTGCCCGGGCCGAGGCGGTTCAACGCCCTCAAGCGACAGCTCGAGGGAATCACCCAGCGCGTGCTGACGCAGACGCTGCGAAAGCTCGAACGCAACGGGATGGTCCGCCGCCGCGTCCTCGGCGGCTCTCCGCCGGGCGTCGAGTACGCGCTCACCCCGCTGGGCAGGTCGCTCCAGGAGCCGTTCGCGGCACTGTACGATTGGACCCTCGCGCACATCGACGCGATCCAGAAGCACCAGGAAGCCTACGACCGCGAGGCGGTGGCCAGCGCTCGCCGTTCAGACTGAGCCGGGGCCCTCCGCGATACCTCACGGCGGGCCCGGTCTCCAGGCCCGCCGCGAGGCCACTTCAACGGCTCAGCGCCAGGTGTCGTTCACGGTCGAGGTGCCCGTGGCCGGCGTCGTCAGGGTGCGGTTGGCGCCGCTCTCCCAGGTGACGTTGTTGGCGGCGTCCTTCTTGATGAACTTGTACTCAATCGCCGTGGAGCCCGGCAGTCCGACGGCCGCGCTCCACGTGGGGTAGTTGGCCGCGGACAGCAGGATGGCATTGGCCGGGCTCCAGCTTCCCAGCGCGGCGACGTTGCCCACCACGTACACGTTCTGTCCCATCACGGTGCTCGCCGTGACGTTGAACGTGACCGTGGCACCGCTGGTGGGCGTGGTGACGGAGAGCGCGGAGGACTGCGCGGACGCGTTGCCCGCCGTGTCCCGTGCCCGCACTGTGTAACTGTACGCCGTGCCCACTGTCAGCCCGGTGTCCGTGTAACTGGCCGTCGTGGGCGAGCCCACCAGCGACCCATTGCGATACACGTCATAGCCCGCGATGCCGCTCGCGTCGGTGGACGCCGTCCACGTCAGCGACACGGTGGTCGCCGTCTTCGCCGGAGCCGTCAGCCCCGAAGGCACCGAGGGCGCCGTGGTGTCTTGTGACGGCGCACCCGCGGAGATGGTCCCCGCGTTGAAGGTGGAGGTGCCCGCGGGGAAGAAGTAGTTGAGCCCGCCGTTGTTGTCCCACGTGCCGCTGCCGTTGTTGAAGACGGCCTCCAGCTGCGTGGCCGAGCCCAGGTCCACCGTGTACTTCGCGTAGCCCGAGACCTCCGCCGTCGCCATGGCCGCACCCGGCGCCGTCGTCCACGTGCCGCCCGCCGGACGGTAGTGGAGGTACGGCGTGGCATAGCCCTTCTTGTAATAGACGGTCGCCGTGTTGCCCGCGCTGGTGGTGACGGAGAGCGCGGTGCTCGTCGCGGACGTGTTGCCCGCGGCGTCGCGAGCCTTCACCGTGTAGCTATAGGCTGTGTTGGAGGACAGCCCGCTGTCCGTGTAGCTCGTGGACGTGGGCGTGCCCACCTGTGTGCCATTGCGGAACACGAGGTAGCCCGTCACGCCGACGTTGTCCGTGGACGCGGTCCAGCTCAGTGACACCGTCGTCGCGGACTTCGACGGAGACACCAGTCCCGTGGGCACCGACGGCGCAGAGGTGTCGCTCACCGGCGCGCCCGCCGTGATGACACCCGCGTTGAACGTGGAGGTGCCCGTGGGGAAGAGGTAGTTGCCGCCGTTGTTGTTGTCCCACGTCCCGCTGCCGTTGTTGAACACGGCCTCCAGTTGCTGCACGGAGCCCAGGTTCACCGTGTACTTCGCGTAGCCCGTCACCTCCGCGTCCGGCATCAGCGCTCCGGGCGCCGTCGTCCACGTGCCACCCGCGGGGCGGTAGTGGATGTACGGCGTGGCGAAGCCCTTCTTGTAATAGACCGTCGTCGTGTACCCCAGGCCGGTGGTGACGGAGAGCGCAGCGCTGGCCACGGAGGTATTCCCCGCCGCGTCACGAGCCTTCACGGTGTAGCTGTACGTCGTGCTCGAGGACAGCCCCGTGTCCGTGTACGTCGTCGCCGTGGGCGCGGCCACCTGCGTGCCATTGCGGAACACGAGATAGTCACTCACGCCATAGTTGTCCGTGGCGGACGTCCAGTTCAGCACCACTGACGAACTGGTGACGCCTGATGCGGAGAGCCCCGAGGGCGCCGACGGCGCAGTGGTGTCCGGGGGCAGGGTGGTGACGGAGAGCGCGCTGCTCGCCGCGGAGGTGTTGCCCGCAGCGTCCCGCGCCCGCACGGTGTAGCTGTATGCCGTGCCCGCCGTGAGCCCGCTATCCGTGTAGCTCGTCGTGGAAGGCGAGCCCACCTGCGTGCCATTGCGGAACACCTGGTAGCCCGTCACGCCGATGTTGTCCGTGGCGGCCGTCCACGTCAGCGTCACGGAGCGGTCCGTGCGCGTCGCCGCGAGCCCCGTGGGCACGGACGGAGCGGTCGTGTCCACGCGGAGGAACGGGTAGGTGCCCGTCACCGAGCCATTGAGGTCCTCGATGTACTTGCCGCCCTCCAGCCGGTACTTCCCCGCGCCCACGTAGACGGATTGGATCTCGCTGCGCGTGACGTTGCCGCGCGAGTCGGTGGCCTCGATGTAGTAGTCGAGCAGCTGGTCGCGGTAGGCCCCGAGGTACACGTAGTAGAGGTCGCCAATCTCCTGCGCGGCCACCTTCTGCATCACCGGCAGGTGCGCCGGCTGCCACGCCACACCGTTCATCACCGGCCGCAGTTCGCGGCGCTGGAGCGGGTAATCCACCCACGCGCCCACGCGCGACGGGTCGATGCCAGGCACTCCCGCGGCCTTCAGCGCCACCGGGTCGTAGACGCGAGGCGTGTTGTCCAACGGGTCGATGCTCTTCGCCGCGTGCACGCGCACGCGCGCCTTGATGCTGGTGATGCCGCTCACGTCGAAGGCGTAGGTGTACAGCGCGAAGTTGTTGTCGAAGTGGTGCAGCGTCCACCCTTCGGACTTGTCCGTGTTGGCGCTGCCCGGGTTGTACGGCCAGCGCTGCGGCCACCAGACGGACGGGCCCGTGCGGTCCTGCGCCAGCCGGTCCTGCACGTACGGCTTGGAGAAGTAGAGCGACTGGTTGAAGGACAGCGTGGGCTTCACGTTGTCGTCCACGTTCTCGTCGTAGTAGCCGAAGCCGGAGTCCATGGCCGGCAGGAGGAAGTACCAGGCCAGCTCCGCGGGGTTCGCGCCGCCCGCCCAGTCATTCGCCGCGTCGCCCTTCACCGGGAAGGACAGCATCCACGGGTTGAGCTGGTTGCCCGTATGCGTGATCTGCGAGTCCAGCGCCGTGGTGGGCTTCCAGTGGTTGGGGTGCGCGTCCAGCCAGACCTGCTCGGCCGTCTTGGCGTAGTTGAGCGAGGCCTGGAGCAGCGCGAAGTTGCGCTCCAGGTAGTGCCAGCCGTGCTCCAGCGACACCGTCATCCCCTCCTGCACGCCGCTCAGGTTCGTCTTGGGCGCCAGGTTGAGCCCGGTGGCGGAGTTGAAGGACGGGAACTGTCCCTTCCAGATGCCGAAGGGCAGCCGCCAGTGGTGCCACTGCGGGTCGGACGAGGAGTCGCGCGTGTCCACCCACGAGCCGTCCTGCACGTGCACCACGTCCGTGGAGACGGGCGTGTTGTTGACCAGGTACTCGTCGATGCCCAGGCACTGCACACCGCCGGTGCAGGTGACAGCGCGGCCGTTGAGCCACGTGTCGAGCGACCCCGCGCGCCCGCCGGAGTTGTCGCCGTCATGCGCGAGCACGAAGAACTGCTTCTGGGACACCAGCCCCTCGAAGTTGCGCAGGCCCACCACGTCCACGGTGGCCTGTCCCTCCCAGCCCTCCAGCCAGGAGCCGTTCTGGTTGACGGGGATGCCCACGACGCGCGACTCGGCGCCCGTGGCCGGGTCCACGTAGCGCACCCAGTGCGGGGTGGAGGCGAAGGGGTACTTGTTGCGGATGACCTGCTGCTCGTGCGCCATGGACTCGCTCACCCAGGCGCCCACGGTGCTGGTGTTCTGGAGGTCCGCGCGGTTGGGCGGCGACACCAGCGTGTCGGAGCCCGGGTCGTTGAGGAACGGGTAGTCCTTCAGCGTGCGGGAGAAGTGGTTGTCACCGATGACGGACCACTTCACGCCCAGCTTCGCCAGCGTGGGGATGAGCCGCTCGCTGAAGCCCAGCTCCGTGGGGAAGAAGCCCTTGGAGGCCGTGAAGCCGCTGCCCAGGAAGTACGACTGGGACAGCGTGGCGCTCTGGTAGATGAGGTCCTTGAGGAAGTAGTCCGGCCCCACCAGCGGGCCCATGGAGTGGTGGCCCGTGAAGTGGATGAGGTCCAACGAGCGGTTGCCCGCGGGCGTGCGCAGGTTCGCGTAGCGGTCCCGCCAGGTGGCGCCCCAGTTGGCGTTGTCGTAGCCGGACACGTTGCGGCGGGTGACCAGGTCGTTGACGTTGTTCACCACCGCGCCGGACATGGTGACGTGAATCTGTCCCGTGGAGGCATTCGCCTTCATGTCCGCGGCCACGTCCGGCGGCCAGTATTGATACGCGCCCACCTTCGCGTGGTGCGAGTAATACGTCACCAGGTCGTCGTGCGGCATGGGCGCGCCCGACGGCAGGAAATAGGTGTAGTTGGCCGGAGGTGACTGCTTTATCTGGATGACCTGCCCGTCATACGCGTAGCGGATGGGGCCGCCCACCGGCGTCGCGTTGTATTGGGTCAGGTCGTAGTACGCCCAGAAGTTGGGCATGTGATTGTGATACACGTGCGCGGCGGCGATTTGAGCCTTTGCCGGCTGCGCGTGGAACAGGATGACGGCGAACACCGCGAGCAAGGCCAGTTGCGACTGTCTTTTCATGGGGCGTCCTCACCGGACGAGAGGGGCCGCCCGGTGGGCGCTGCTTACTGGCGTTTGACTCAAGATTTCCCATGTAAACTGGGAATGACAATCTGTAAATCGGTACTGCATCGCGTCAGGCATTCGCGAACAGGCTGTCGTTGACAGAGGAGAAGCGGGCCCGGACAGTCGGGCGCGCCATGGCCACCTATCCCGCGTCAGCCCGTGAAGCCTTTGTCCAATTGCGTACGCTTTCCGAAGCGCTGGCCCGGCCGGAGGAGCGTGCGCGGGCGTTGGCGGAGCTGCGCGAGCTGGCGGAGTTGTCGCGCGACCAGCCGGAGGGCGCGCCGTTGCGGCTGGCGTCGGTGGTGGTGGCGGTGGGCGCGTCCCAGGAGCGGCTGGAGCTGTTGATTCCGCCGTCCATCTTCGAGCCGGAGGCATGGGCGTTCACGTTCCTGGAGGGGCTCTTGAAGGTCCCGCTGGACGAGTACGCCGGCAAGCAGTTGGTGGAGGTGGGCTCCGGCTCCGGGTGGATCTGCATCGCGCTGGCGAAGTTCACGGGGCTCGCCCGCATCCGAGGGCTGGACCTGAACCCGCAGGCCCCGGCAGTGGGGCTGTGCAACGCGTGGCTCAACGGCGACGAAGCGCTGGTGTCCCGGCTGTCCTTTGGCGAGAGCGACCTGCTGCTGGGCCTGCCACAGAAGCCGGAGTGGGACTTCATCGTCGGGTGCATCCCGCAGGTGCTGCGGAGTGACGAGCTGCCCGCGGAGCTGGCGCAGGCGGATGAGCAGGCGCTGTTGGACTTGTCCAACTACACCTCGTTGCAGAACGTCTACGAGGACCACTTCGGCCTGGGGCTCATCGCGCGCCTGCTCAACGAGGCGCCGGAGCGGCTGCTGCCCGGGGGACGGCTGCTCTTGAACCTGGCGGGGCGTCCGGGCCGCGCCATCATCGCGCGGATGTTCACCCGGCGCGGTTTCACCACCCGCGTGCGAGTGGCCCGGCGGGTGATGCAGGCGGCGGACACGGACATCCGCCCGCTGGTGTCGCTGGAGCAGCGCACCGGGCGGGAGTTCGAGTTCTTCATGGAGGCCCACAGCCCGGAGCCCCTGCGCGCGGCGACGGCGTTGGGCTGGCTGCAGTCCGGCCACCCCATCTGGCACGAGGTGGCGGTGTGGGAGGCCCAGCTGTCGCTGCCCCGGGAGACGCTGTCCCTGCGCGCCGCGCTGCGCTCGCTGGGCATCGCGGCGCTCCAGGAGGAGTTGGACCTGGGGGCGGCGTCCGCGGAGCAGCTGGGCTTTGTCACGGCGCTCGCGGAGCGGCTGTCGCAGGCGCCCTTCCTGCCCTACGCGCACGAGGCCGGCGACGCGTCCTTCCGCAGGCTGGTGGCCCGCTACCTGGACCGCCACTTCGGCCTGAGGTTGTCGGAGGACTCGCTGTTCGTCGCGCCCGAGCGGGAGCAGGCCGTCTATTCCTTCCTGCTCGCCACGTGCGACCCCGGAGATACGGTGCTGGTGTCGCGCAGCCTGCACCCGCTCTACGCGCGTGCGCTGGACAAGGCGGGCGTGCGCGCCACCGTGACGCACAACACGCTGGGGGAGATCCGCCGCCTGCTGAGCGCCTTCGACGTGAAGGCCGTGCTGCTGACGGTGGAGCCGGGCGAGCGCACCAACCTGGCGGTGCTGCGCGACATCGTGGCGGAGGCCGCGCGGCGGGGCATCTGGGTGGTGCTGGACGAGAGCGCCTTCTTCAACATCACCGGCGACGTGGAGCCGCGCACCCTCTTCGAGTTCCTCGCGCGGACGCAGCACTCGCCCAACCTGGTCATCCTGTACGGCCTCATCAAGAACGCGGTGTGGCCAGATTTGGAGCTGACGCTGCTGTTGCCCGTGCCGGAGCCGCTGCGCGCGGACCTGGAGGTGGCGGCGGAGGTGACGTACTCGCGCATCAGCGTGCTGGCGGAGTGGTTCTACGAGCGCACCTTCTCGGAGCTGCTCGCCTTCCGCATGGCCTTCGCGGAGCCGGTGCCGCCCTCGCCGCACCGGGCGCCGGAGGTGCCGCTGCCGCGCTCGAACCGCATCGCGAGGCTGTCGGAGCTGCCCGCGTTCGCGCCCAAGTTCTTCCGTGAGGATGACCCGGAGCTCGTGCGCCTGGACTACGGCGAGAACGAGGGCCCCATGCCGCTGCCGTTGGTGGAGGGGCTCATCGCGGCGGGCGTCGCGCCGCGCGCGGACGGAGCGCAGACGGGGCTGGCGGAGGCCGTGGCGGCCTTCCTGCTGGAGACGCGAGGGGCCCGCTATGCCCCCGAGGACGTCGTGGTGGCGCCCGGCGTCTGGCCGCTCATGCACCACCTGGGCGTGGCGCTGCGCCAGCGGCTGGGCCGGATGCCACGCGTGTTCCTGGTGACGCCCTGTTACGGCGTGCTCGCGCCCACGTTCCTCGCGGCGGGGTGCGAGGTGGAGTCCGGCCCGCTGGGCACGCTGCTGTCACGCCGCGCGCGGGGAACGACGCCGGACGCGGTGGTGCTGTCGCAGCCGGCGAACCCCACGGGGCACTACCTGTCGCACGAGGAGTTGATGGCGCTGGCGACGTTCGTGGTGGAGCAGCGCTGTCTCTGGATCTCGGATGAAATCTTCGGCCTGGTGAACCTCACCAACCCCACGGCGGAGACGGTGCACAGCCCGGTGACGCTGGAGGGGGCGGTGCCCGGCATCAGCGCGCGGACGGTGCTGTTGGGCGGGCTGTCCAAGGAGTTCGCGGCCGGGGGGCTGCGCGTGGGCTGGGTGGCCACGAAGGACCGGGCGCTGGTAACGGCGCTGCGCGACAGCGCACCGGGCGTGCTGCATACGCCCACCGCGCGCGCGGCGGCATACCTGTACGCGGCCCATGCGCGCGGACCGGACGGACAGCTGCTCTATGCCGCCCGGCACAAGGCGCTGCGGAACTACCTGGCGAGGATGCGGCGCGACCTCGCGGAGAAGCGCGCGCTGTTGGCGGAGGCGCTGCCCGATGACGGCCGCGCTGAGGCCACGGAGGCGGGGGGCTTGTTCCTCGCGCCGCCGATGACGGCGTGGCTGGGGCGTTCAGTGGATGGGGTGAAGCTCACGCCGGACAACCTGCCGCGCGTCATCTACGAGCACACCCACGTGGTGCTCAACGGCGGTGCCTGGTGCGGCGACCCGGAGCGCGTGCGCGCGGTGTTCTCCATTCCCCGGGAGAAGCTGTTGAAGGCCCGCGACCGCTTGCGGACCTTCGGCCAGCGGCTGCGCTGACGGAACGGCGCGGCTTCAAGTGATGACCCAGGCGGCCGGGACGGAGCGGTCCAAACCTGTCCGACAGTCGGACAAGTTCCCGCCGCCCGGGCGAAGTGGGTGCTCCGGGCCGAGCAGTTCCAAACGTGTCCGACAGTCCGACAGGTTCTCGCCGCCGGGACAAAGTGGGCGCCGTCCGGCCCCAGCTCCAGGCCCGTCCGATAGTCCGACAGGTTCGCGCCGGCCGGGCAAAGCGGGAGCCTCCGGGCCGCGCAGTTCCAAACGTGTCCGACAGTCGGACAGGTTTCCGTAACCCGGGCGAAGCGGACGCCTCCCGGCCACGCCGGCCCAGACGTGTCCGACAGTCGGACAGGTTTCCGAGGCCCGGACGAAGCGGACGCCTCCCGGCCACGCCGGCCCAGACGTGTCCGACAGTCGGACAGGTTTCCGTGGCCTGGATGGAAACGGGCGCGTCCCGCCCGCGCCGGCCCAGACGTGTCCGACAGTCGGACAGGTTTCCGAGGCCCGAATGGATACGGGCGCGTCCCGGCCGCGCCGTTCCGGACCTGTCCGACAGGTTTCTGCTGCCTGGACGAAGCGGCCTGGCCCTGCCGTGCAGTTCCGAACCTGTCCGACAGTCCGACAGGTTTCCGCCTCCCGGAAGCGGACGCCTTTCGGCCGCGCCGTTCCGAAGCTGTCCGACCGTCGGACAGGTTTCGGCCACCCGGACAAAACGGGCAGCTCCCGGCCGCGCCTTCCTTAACGTGTCCGACAGTCCGACAGGTTTCGGCCGCCTGGACGCGGCGGGCACCTCCCGGCCGTGCCTTTCAAACCTGTCCGACTGTCGGACAGGTTTTGGCTGTGCGCCGCCGGCAGGGGCGTCCCCGGAGCGTTCTCCTGTTCTCAGCCCTTTGGATGGAGCTCATGCCCGAAGGCTGGGGCTGATGGAGGCCCGGGGGCTGCGAGCCCGGGGCCACCGGCTGAGGCGACGCGGACCCGGGACCGTTCCTCTACACTGCTCCGGCCCATGATCCGTTCCCTTGCCGTCCTCCTCTGCTGTCTGCCTGCCGGCGCGCTCGCGGCCTCCGAGTCCTGGCTCGTGACGACCGACCTGTGGGGCAACCCCGCCTACCAGTTCCTCACGTTGGAGCGCGACGGGAAGCGCCTCACCGGCGAGCTGGATGGGGACGCGCTGAAGGGGGAGCGCACGGGCAACGTCATCCACTTCGTCGTCACGGACTCGCGCCAGGAGACCTACGTCTTCGACGGCAAGGTGAGCGGTGAATCGCTGCGCGGCACCGCGGACTACCCGGACAGCAACAACCCGAAGACGCGGGCGTCCCATGCCTTCACGGGCCGGTTGCTTCCCTCGCGCCCCGCGGGCGGTCCGCGCGTGCATGACTTCACGCCCACCTCGTGGTCCAACGAGTTCACCGCGCACCGCGCGCCGGTGCTGACCGTCTGGCCGGGCGACACGGTGCGCACCTCGACGCTCGACTCTGGCGGCATGGACGCGAAGGGCGTCACCCGCGCCCTCTTTGGCAACCCTCAGACGGGGCCCTTCTTCATCGCCACCGCGAACCCGGGCGACACGCTGGCCATCCGCATCCGCCGCCTCAAGCTCAACCGCACGTTCGCGGACAGCCTGGATGGCATCGTGGGCCGCGCCCTCACGCCGGGGCTCGCCGCGAAGGCGACGGAGCTGGGCAAGCCCGTGCGCTGGAAGCTCGACCCCGAGCGCGGCGTCGCGACCCCGGAGAACCCGACGGAGCGCCTGAAGGCCTTCACCGTGCCGCTGCGGCCCATGCTGGGCGGGCTGGCCGTGGCGCCCGGCTTCGGCTCCGCGCCCCTGTCCACCGGCGACACGGGCCGCTACGGCGGCAACATGGACTTCAACGAGGTCGTGGAGGGCAACACCGTCTACCTGCCCGTGGCGCAGCCCGGAGCGCTTCTGTACCTGGGCGACGCACACGCCGCGCAGGGCGATGGCGAGACGTCGCAGTATGCCCTGGAGACCTCCATGGACGTCGAGTTCACCGTGGACGTCCTGCACGGCAAGCCTCCGCCCTCCACGCCTCGCGTGGAGTCCCCCACGCACCTGATGACGCTGGGGCAGGGCGGTTCACTGGATGACGCCCTGCGCTCCGCGACGCAGGGGCTGACGCAGTGGCTGGAGCAGGACTACGGCCTCACCCTGTCGGAGAGCGCGCAGGTGCTGGGCAGCTCCGTGCAGTACGTCGTCGCGAACCTCGCCGGGCGCAGCGTGGGCGTCGCCGCGAAGCTGGACAAGGCGCGGCTACAGGCCCTCCGCCCCTCCGTGAAGTGAGCTGTATTCCGGGGGGCCGAGGCCCCGGAAAATGGGGCGGAAAATGCCGTGTCGATTCCTCGGCCCCTCGTTCGACGTGGAGATGAACCCTCCCGGTCATCCGGGAGCACTTCTTCCATCGAACCGGGATCCTCCCATGGCCAGCAAGATCGCAATCGCCGTCCTCGTCCTCGTCGTCGCGCTGGGCGTCTTCGTCGCCACCCGCCCGGACCACTTCCGCATCGAGCGCAACGCGCACGTGGCCGCGCCCCCGGCCACCGTCTTCGCGCTGATCAACGACCTGCGCCGGTTCGACACGTGGAACCCGTTCCACTCCGAGCCCGCGCCTGGCGTGACCAATGTCTTCGACGGGCCCAACGAAGGACCGGGCGCCAGCTTCACCTACGGCGGCGGTGAGGCCGGGGATGGGCGCATGACCATCGTGGAGAGCCAGCCCGGCGCGCGCGTCGTCCTCAAGCTGGAGTTCTTCAAGCCGTTCGAAGCCACGAACCAGGCCACCTTCACGCTCACCCCGGAGAACGGCGGCACCCGCGTGAGCTGGGCGATGGAGGGCGAGAACACCCTGATGGGCAAGGCGATGTCGCTCGTCGTGAACATGGACACGATGCTCGGCAAGGAGTTCGAGCGGGGCCTCGCGAACCTGGATGCCGTCGCGCGAGGCGGCACCCCGGCTGCCAGCGCGAGCGCCCAGTCCGACGCGGCGACGCCCGCCCCGGCGAACTGAGCGCAGCGCCTCAGTCCTCCAGCGCCCGGTAGGCGCCCTTGGAGAACGCCATGGCCAGGGCCTCGTCGTCGGGGCCCTGCGCCCGTCGCTGCGTCAGGAGGAGGGCGGTCAGGTCCTGCCGGGGGTCGATGAAGAACGTCGGGCCGTAGCCGCCGGCCCAGCCGTAGCGTCCAGCGGTGGGGGAGATGCCATCCGGCTTGGTGCACACGGCCCCGCCGAAGCCCCATCCAGATGCATCCCAGAAGCCCGGGAAGAAGGGCGAGGCGGCCTTCTGCTCCTCCGGAATCTGATCCGTCAGCAGTTCCTGGACGCTCGCGGAGGACAGCAGGCGGGTGTTCCCGGCCTGGCCCCCGCTCAGCAGCATCCGGCAGAAGGCGAGGAGGTCATCCGCCGTGGACACGAGCCCTCCCTGGCCTCCTCCCGACAGGAACGCGGGAGGCCGTGACCAGTAGCTGTCCGCCGGTGTGTCCCACGCTTCCATCCTCCCCGTGGCGTCGTCGAGCGCGTAGGCCGTCGTGAGCCGGTCCAGCTTCTCCGCGGGCACGGTGAACGCCGTGTCGTTCATGCCCAGCGGCACGAAGAGCCGCTCGCGCAGGAAGTCGTCGAAGCGCATGCCCGAGGCCCGCGCGACCAGCACGCCCAGGACCTCGTAGCCGGTGTGATAGAGCCACCGCTCTCCCGGCTGATGCATGAGCGGCAGCGTGCCCAGCCGCCGCATGAATTCGTCGGGCGGATCCGTGAGCGCGTGGAAGCCGGGCGACACCCGGGCCTCGCTCATGGCCCGCTGGATGGGGTGCGTGCCGGGTGGCGCCATCACCGCGCCCAACCCCCAGCGCAACGTGAGCAGGTCCCGCACGGTGATGGCGCGCTTCGCGGGAACGGTGTCATCGAGCGGGCCGCCGGGAGTGCGCAGGACGCGGCGGTTCGCCAACTCCGGCAGCCACGGGTCGACGGCGCCGTCGAGCGGGAGCTTCCCGTCCTCCACGAGCATCAGCGTGGCCACCGCCGTGATGGGCTTGGCCATGGACGCGAGCCGGAAGAGGCTGTCCCGCCGCATGGGCGGACCGGAAGGCGTAAGGCCCTGCGTGCCCAGCACGTCGACGTGCACGGTGTCTCCGCGCGCGACCAGGGCGACGACGCCGGGCAGGTCACCGCGCTCGACGTGGCCGCGCAGGGCGGATGTCACGTCGGCGAGCCGTGGCGGGGACAGCGCGGAGGAGCGTTGGATCATGGCCTTGAGTTTAAGCCCGCGACGCCGGCCGCAAGTCCCGGAGCGTGGGAACTGGCGAGCGCTTTAGCGCTTCGCGAGGATGAAGGCGGTGACGGAATAGCGCTGGTGGCCCCGGGCCTCGGACGTCCATTCCGTCACTCGGTGGGGAGCGCCCCTCGCGCGAAAGATGAACACCGAGTTGAAGAGCGGCGGGACGCGCATCATGTCCGCGTCCACTTCGGGATGCCGGAAGGTGAGGACGCCGCCGAAGCGGTCCTCCCACGGGCGCGTGAAGTTGTAGACGACGGCGAGCCCTTCCTCGTCCGTGTCCCGGTGCTCCGGGAAGGACTCGCCCACCTCCATGCGCGACACCTGCACCTGCCGCGTCTCCAGCGGCTCGGGCCAGCCCACCAGCGCGGCGTGGAAGGCCGCGCCGTCCGCGCTCTGAATCCACGCGCAGAAGTCCGTCAGGGCGGAGGGCTCCTGTTGCTTCAACGGCGCGATGTGCAGCGGATAGGGCCCGTGGTGGTGGCGCACGAAGTGCGCGTCGCGCAGGGCCTGGTGCAGGGCCTCGGCGCGCTCGGGGAGGAGGGCGTCCCGGAGGCAGAGGTGCGGCACCCGTCCGCCTTCGATGAACTCCCGGCGGAGCGTGGCGTGCAGGGCTTCGGACACGGAGGCCAGGCGCGTCCACTCGGTCGCGGACGCCGGGAACACCTCCGGCTTCGGGGCCGGGACGGGGCCGAAGATGCTGTCGGCGTAGTCCGTGATGAAGAACCCGCTCGGGCGCTCAGGCCTTGGAGACGAGGTAGCTGGCGAGCCGGGTGATGACTTTGCCGTCGCGCGGATCATCGAAGAAGGAGATGGCGGGAGTGGGGTTGAATTCAAGCGCCACGAAGGCGCCGTCAGACGTGCGCCGCAGGTCCACCGCCGTGAAGACCATGCCCAGCGCCTTGGCGCCCTTGAGACACACCGCCCAGGCCTCCTTCGGCAGGCGGGCGGGCTTCACCCGGTGCAGGTTCTGCCTCGCGTCCACCACGCCGTCGGTGGGGATGTGGAAGGCGGACACGGGCTCACCGTCGAGCACGTAGGCGCGGAACTCGTCGCCCTGGATCTGCTCCTGGAACAGCACCGGGCAATTGGCGAGCAGCTGGAGCCGTGCCTCGGTGAGGTCCGCCTCCTCCACCTTGCGCACCAGCGCGCCGCCGCTCAGGGGCTTGTAGATGACGGCCCGGTGGCGCGCGACGAACTCGCGCACCGCGTCCGGCGAGGCGGTGGCCAGGGTGCTGGGGACGGGAATGCGGTGGCGGCGCAGCAGGGCCAGCTGTTGCAGCTTCAGGTAGTGCAGCTCCACCGCCTCCAGCGGGTTGACGAACGAGCCGCCGCGCCGGTGGAGCGAACGCAGCACGGAGTGGAGGAACGACTGGCGCTCCCGCTCCGCCAGGTACTGCTCCTGCCAGCGCGGGAAGTTGCGCTCGGACAGGGCCTCGGCCTCGGGGACCGGGAGCGAGAGGCGCACGAGCTTGAGGTAGAACGAGCGCAGGTCGCTGAGACACTCACCGTCCCAGTGCACCTCGCCGTCCTCCCAGCTCAACGCGGCGGAGTCCGGGACCCGGTCCGTTTCCAGGACGATGGCTCGCGCACGACGCCGCTCCACCGCTTCCGCGACGAAGCGGGTGGCGTCATCCGAGCGCGAGCCGATGACCACGACCTTCTTGCGAGACGTCATGGGGTCCCTGACTTCGCCCGTCCGTCGTTCAGACCGGGCTGTCCATCTTGACCTTCACGATGCCGCCATCCAGCGGCTTGAGGTCCGGGGGCTTCGAGCCACGCGTGGGGTCATCCATCATGACCTTCACCACGCCGATGTCCTCCGGAGGCTTGAAGTCCGGCAGCTTCAAGCCACCGGTCGGATCATCCATCCGGATCTTCACCCGGCCGCCGTCCGGCGGCGTGAAGTCCGGCAACTTCGAGCCACGGGTCGGGTCATCCATCATGACCTTCACCCGGCCGCCATCCGGCGGCGTGAAGTCCGGCAGGTTCAAGCCACCGGTCGGATCATCCATCCGGATCTTCACGCGGCCGCCATCCGGCGGCGTGAAGTCCGGCAGGTTCAAGCCACCGGTCGGATCATCCATCCGGACCTTCACCCGGCCGCCATCCGGCGGCGTGAAGTCCGGCAGCTTCGAGCCACGGGTCGGGTCATCCATCATGACCTTCACCCGGCCGCCGTCCCGCGGCTTGAAGTCCGGCAGGTTCAAGCCACCGGTCGGATCATCCATCCGGATCTTCACCCGTCCGCCGTCCGGCGGAGTGAAGTCCGACAGCTTCGAGCCGCGGGTGGGGTCGTCCATCATGACCTTCACCATGCCGCTGTCCTTCGGCGGCTTGAGGCCGACGCCGTCGCCCACGAACTGGTCCGCGAGCACACGGGCCTTCGGGGTCAACTTGACCTGCTCGAAGGCGTCGCGCACCTGGGTCTTCTGCTGGGGGCTCAGCTGGCTCGCGTCGGCGCCCTGGAGCGCCTTCTTCAGGGCCGGGGCGCCCACGGCCTTGCCAGCCGTGCTGGCGGTCTTCAGGGCGGTCTGCAGCGACGAGACGAAGCCCGTGGGGGATTTGATCTGGGTCATAAAGATTCCTTTGAAAAGGTTATCGTCATGCCCAGGCAGGAGTTGCTTGATTCTCTGAGGATGAGAGCCCCGGTAGGACAGGGCGCCGCCTGGCCGTCCGCTGCCTTCCTTCGGGTGTGCGCGACCCAACCCTTGAAGACAAGGGGAGGAGACACACCATGGCGCACCGAGACGACGGACTGTTGGTGCGAGCGCTCGCGGAGTCCGTGCGGCCGCTCCAGGGGACGCGGGAGGACTTCGGACCCCTGATGGACCTGGTCGGCGACGCGAGGTGCGTGCTGATTGGCGAAGCGACCCACGGCTCGCACGAGTTCTACCGGCTGCGCGCGCTCCTGACGCGGCGGCTCATCGAGGAGAAGGGCTTCAACGCCGTCGCGGTGGAGGCGGACTGGCCGGACGCGTACCGCATCAACCGCTACGTGCGGGCCATGGGCCACGACGCGGACGCGGTGGAGTCGCTCTCCGACTTCCAGCGCTTCCCCGCATGGATGTGGCGCAACGCGGACGTGCTGGACTTCGCGGGCTGGCTGCGGACCCACAACGACCGCCACTCCGCGCGAGAGAAGGTCGGGTTCTACGGGCTGGACCTCTACAGCCTCCACTCGTCCATGGGCGCGGTGCTGAAGTACCTGGACCGGGCGGATCCGGAGGCCGCGAAGCGCGCCCGGTACCGCTACGCGTGCTTCGAACATTTCGGAGAGGACCCGAAGGACTACGGCCACGCGACATCGCTGGGCCTGTCGCCGGATTGCGAGCGTCAGGTCGTCGACCAGCTCCGCGAGCTGCAACGGGAGCGCGAGGCCCTGCTGCGCCGGGACGGGTTCATCGCGGAGGACGCGCAGTTCGAGGCGGAGCAGAACGCGCGGGTCGTCCAGAACGCGGAGGAATACTACCGGTCCATGTTCCATGGGCGCAGCTCGTCCTGGAACCTGCGCGACACGCACATGGCGGACACGCTGGATGCGCTGATGGGCTTCCTGAAGCGGCGGCTGGGGGTCGCCCGGATCGTGGTCTGGGCCCACAACTCGCACGTCGGGGACGCGCGCGCGACGGAGATGGGGGAGTCGGGCGAGGTGAACCTGGGACAACTGACGCGCCAGCGGCACCCGCGAGCGACGCGGCTCATCGGCTTCAGCACGTACCGGGGCACCGTCACCGCGGCCTCCAACTGGGGTGGGGCCGCCGAGCGCAAGCAGGTCCGCCACGGACTGGCGGGCAGCTGCGAGTCCCTCTTCCATCAGGTCGGCCTGCCGGGCTTCCTGCTGGACCTCCGTGAGCTGGGAGAGGCCGCCGGAGCACTCCGCGAGCGGCGCCTGCAGCGGGCCATCGGCGTCATTTACCGGCCCGAAACGGAGCGCAGGAGCCACTACTTCCACACGCGGCTGCCGGAGCAGTTCGACGCGATGTTGCACATCGACGAGACGCGCGCGCTCGAACCGCTGGAGCGCACCGCCGGATGGGAGCGCGGTGAAGCGCCGGAGACCTATCCGACGGGCCTGTAGTCGCCAGGCATCGCGGCTACCTCCGGGGCCGGCTGGACGCCTTGCGGGTGGCCGCTGCCTTGCGGGCGGACGTCTTGCGCGCGGTGGTCGTGCGCTGGCGTGAGGCGCTCTTCGCCTGGGCGGACAGGGCCTGCTTGGAAGCCGCCTGACGGCCCTCCCGCTTGAGCGCGCCCTGCGTGGCCTTGCTCCGCTTCTTCGACGGTGCCCGGGGCTTGAGCTCCTGCTGCCCCACCTCCAGGTCCTGCTTCGCCGAGCGACGTGTGCGCGCGGAGGACTGCTCCTTCGTGGGTGCCTTCAGCGGTACACCCGCGCGGCGCGCCTTCGACAGGCCAATCGCGATGGCCTGCTTCGAAGCGCGTGCGCCGTGCTCGCCTTCGCGGATGTGCTCCAGTTCCTCGTGCACGAACTCACCCGCCGCGGTGCTGGGGCTCTTGCCCTCGCGCAGGTCCTTCTTCGCTCGTTCAACGGTCGCCTTGTCGGGCATGGCTTCCTCCCATTCGGGTTACGGTCCTGGCTCAAAGGTGCGGACGCTCCGCGCCCAGGCAAGCCGTGCCCCGTGTCCGGAGGGAGCCCCATGCGGTGGTGGTGCCTCATGCTGTTGCTTGCTTCCTGTTCGGCGCACCGCTCCTCCGGTGGCGGCACGCCGGACGATGCGAACGCGCGGGACCTGCGCGCCCGCATCCACGAGGCCCGGGGCGAAGCGGCCACCGAGTCCCGGCAGTGGAGCGTGGCGGCGGCGTCGTTCGCGCTCGCTCGGGCCTCGCGGGATTCGCTCGCCGCGCAGTGGGGACAGGGCCAGGCGGTGGACCGCGCCTCCACGCTGCGCTGGTCGAAGCGCATCCAGGGTTCGGTGCTCGCCCTGGCGTTCACGCCGGACGGCCGCGTGCTGGCGTCCGGGCATTACGACTCCGTCGTCCGGCTCTGGGACGTGGAGCGCGGCGAGCTGCTGGCGGAGCTCAAGGGCCACACCGTCGAGGTCCACGCCGTCGCCTTCTCGCCGGACGGCCGCTGGCTGGCTTCCGCGGGAAGACCCGGCGAGCTCCGGGTCTGGGATTGGCGCCAGGGCAAGCCGCACGCGGTGATTCCCGGTCACACCGACGTCGTGCTCGGGCTGGCCTTCTCTCCCGATGGCAGGCGGCTGGCCTCCGGCGGCCTGGACAAGGCGGTCCGCGTCTGGGACTTCGAGACGGGCGCCGAGCAGCTGCGCTTCGAGCACGACGACAACGTCATCGCCGTCGCCTTCTCTCCGGACGGCAGGCGGCTCCTGTCCACGAGCGCGGACCGGAGCGCGCGACTCTGGGACCTGGAGTCGCGCAAGGAGGTCCACCGCCTCGTGGGACATGAGGAGAAGGTGGTGGCGGGCGCGTTCTCCTCGGACGGACAGCGCGTCATGACGGCGGCGGCCGACCGGGCCGTGCGCTTCTGGGACGCCCGCTCGGGACAGCTCACCGACGTGTTTCGCAACGCTGGCGATGTCTCCGTGGCCGCCATCGACGGCGGGTTCCAGCTCCTGGTCCAGGGCGGATGGGACGGGCGCGTGCAGCTCCTCGAAGGCCATGGGGGCGCGCTGCTGGAGCGGATGGATGCGCATCAAGCCTTCGTGATGAGCGTGGCCTTGTCACCGGACGGGCGCACGTTCGCTTCGGGCGGGATGGACGGCGTCCTCGACGTGTGGCGCCGGCCGGAGGTCCCCGCGCAGGTGCTGCTTCGTGGCCCTGCCGTCTGGGTGGAGGCGCTCGCGTTCTCCCAGGACCGCGAATTGATGACAGGCAGTGAGGACGGCTGGCGGCGGTGGCGCATCGCGGAGGGAAGGGAGCTCCGTCCGGAAGTGGGAGGAACGGAGTCAGCGGTGTCCCTGGCGGTGAGCCCGGACCGCGAGCGCATCGCGGTGGGCACGCTGAAGGGGAGGGTGCTCGTGCTGGATGCGCGTTCGGGGCGCGTGCTGCTGGAGTTGCCAGGGGGGAGCGGCTCCGTGCGCGCGGTGGCCTTCAGCCCGGATGGGTCGCTCGTCGCGGTGGCGGGCGATCCGGACATCCAGCTCTGGTCCGTGTCCGACAGCAGGCCCGTGGGACTGCTCCAGGGACATACCGGCAAGGTCTGGGCCCTGGCCTTCGACAGCACGGGGCGCAGGCTCGCGTCGGGCAGCAAGGACACGACGGTGCGGACCTGGGACGTGGAGCGGCGTCAGCCCCTCTTGCGGCTCGACATGGGCGAGCCCGTGCGCGCCGTGGTCTTCACTCCGTCCGAACCCCACCTGGTGACGGCGGGAATGCGGCAGCCCCTCCGCGTCTGGGACGTGACGGAGGGCCGGCTGTTGAAGACGCTGGGCGAGAAGACCGTGGGCGTGCTCGCCCTGGCCGTGTCGCCGGATGGCCGCTTCCTGGCTTCGTCGGGCATGGAGGCAGGGGTGAAGGTCTGGGGGCTTCCCTCCGGCGAACAGTTGGGGACGCTCACGGGCCAGCAGGGCTTCGTGGCGGCCCTGGCCTTCTCACCGGACGGCGCGCTCCTCGTCTCCGCGGCCTCCGACCAGACGCTCCAGCTGAACCGGTTCGACTCCATCGCCCATCCGCCCCCGGCGGGAGCGGGCATTGACGACCTCCTGCGCCGCTACGGGCTCGTCTGGGACGAGGCGCGGTTCCGCCTCACATCAGCCGCAGGAAGCGATTGAGGTCGCGGAACAACCAGAGGGGATTGCCGTACCACACGGCCATCTCCAGCACCCCCGCCCAGACGACAAGGCCCAGGCGCACGGCCGTGGGCCAGCGAGGCGCGCGCAGTACGCCCACGCACAGGGGCACCAGCAGCAGCGCGGACGCATGCCACCAGTGTCGCGTGTCGATGACCGCCAGCAACACGCCCAGCCCCACCGACGCGGTCACCAGCCCGTCCGCCCCGCGCCAGGAGAGCGCCAGCACCGCCGCGCTCAAGCCCATCACCAGGGCCACCGTGCCGGGCTCGCCCAGGATGGACGGTGTCGCCGCGTCGGTTTGCGCGGCCAGCGGCGCCATCCACAGGAACGTGCGCACGCAGAGGACTCCCGCCGCCGCCACGCCCATCAGCGTGCCCCACGGCCACTGGCGCACCGGCCGCCCATGCACCACGCGCCACAGCGCCACCACACCCACGGCGACGAGGACGAGCGCCCGGTAGTGCAACAGCGCCGCGAGCGCCAGCCAGCGCAACGCGACCACCGGCCGGTCCTTCGCGAGCGCCGCCAGCGCCAGCACCCCGCAGACGAGCCACGCGCCGTCGTACTGGCCATAGAGCGCCAGCCGCATCAGCACCAGCCAGCAGAGGAACCCCACCGCCCAACGTCCACCCGCGGGAAGCCCATCCAGGAGCCGCAGCGCCGCGTAGAGCGCCACATGCGCGAAGGCCAGCAGGTACAGCAGGCACACCTGCCCGAAGGCCTGGGGCGACAGGGGCACCCACTCGCCCACGAGCGCCAGGGGCAGGAAGAGCACCAGCGCGCCGGGCGGATAGACGTACGGCACCTCCAGCCACTGGTCGAGGGCCTGGCGGTAGGGGACGCCTTCGCGAAGCTCGCCCAGCGGCGCGGTGTAGAGGGCCTGCAATCCGCGATGCAGCCCCACCCAGACCACGTACGGATGGCGCACGTGGTCCGTGTAGCCCTCCTTCAGCGTCCCCCGCGACGTCACCCCGGACAGGGGGACGGCGGAGAGCACGAGGAGCGACACCAGGGTGAGCAGTCCCCACCGCGCGGCGGGATGCCGGACGAGGATGCCGGGGCCTTCCATCACGTCAGGTGCTGGAGGCCGCCACACGCGCGCGCAGGTCTTGCTTGAGTCCCAGCGAGAAGAGCACCAGGGTGAGCAGGTACACGGGTTCGATGAAGAAGAGCTGCGGGCCGCCCAGGGACAGGCCGTGGGTCTTCTTCTCGAAGACGACGTGCGCGCCCACCACCATCGCGAAGCGGAACACCATCACGCCCACCGCGATGCCCGCGGCCGTCCCCGTGGGAAGCCGCGCCACCGCTTCCGCGGCGAGCAGCGTGGGCACCAGCGGCAGGGCCATGAGCAGGCCGGCGGTCCACTCCAGCGTCATGGCGTACACGGCCACCGCGGCCACCAGCAGGTGCGCGGCGGTCAGAGGCGTGCCGGGCACGCGTACCCAGCACAGCGGCACCAGCAGGGCGAACGTGAAGAGATAGGCCCCCACGAAGTGCACGGCGCGGCTGACGCCGTTCTCATGCAGGGGCATCCAGACGCGCATCTTGTCGGCGAAGCTCATGGACCCCCACCGTAGGCCATCCGCGCTCCGGTTGCCTCCCCTTGGAGAGGGGCTCGGTCGCAGCCCAGTCGGCGTGAAACGTGGACGCGATCAGGCGGAGGCGTTCAGCGCCGCGTTGCGCGCGTCACACGCGGCCTGCGCCAGCCGTGAGCCCACCGCGATGTAGCCGGGATGGTGCACGTAGTCCGGAAGCGCGAGTCGTCCGGCCCCCGCACGATGGCCGCGCCTCCAGGGTCGTCAATCACCTGAGCCCGCAGGTCGAGTCCCCGCAGGCGCGCGTTGCCGACGATGGCGAGCTGCGGGACGTAGTTGCTGCGCGGCAAGGGCATGGCGTCGCGGAGGTCAGCTCCGGGTCGCCTCGAGCACCTTGGCGATGAGGCCCGCGTCCGTCACGCGGTCGTACGTGTAGGGCTGTCCGTAGACCGCCTTGTAGCGGAAGACGGTGAAGGGCCCCTCGTCGTCGCGGGCGTGCTCCAGCACGAGCACCGCGAAGCTCTCATTTCCCACGCCCACCATGTCGATGCAGCGCAGGCGCTCCAGCTTTCCGGCCGGGTCGCGCAGGTTGTAGACCTCGTCGATGCCGAAGCCGACGACGCCTTCGACTTCGGGCTGCTTTGGCAGGTACTCGCGCAGCAGACCCAGCACCTGCTCCAGGTACTGGCGGGCCGCCTCGGGGGTGGCCGGCAGCGTCTCCCGCTTCGCGTCCTCGCGCACCAGCGACACCAGCGTCGAACCGGGAAGCCGCGGGTCGGAGAGGACGGTCTCCAGTCCCTCGATGCCCGTCCACAGCGGGATGCTGTTGAACCCGAGCACGTGCCGGATCTGGTCCTCCACCTCCTCCAGCGTGGAGTTGGGCGCGCAATAGGACTTGAGGAAGGTGCGTGCCTTCTCCAGCGGGGGCGCGTTCGTGAGTGCGTCGATGCGCGCCTTGAACCTCTGGTAGGTGGCGTCTGCCTTGGGGTCGGCGCTCATGGCATGGCGTCCCTGGGGTCAGCTCTGGGTCGCCTTGAGCACCTTCGCGATGACGGCCGCGTCCGTCACGCGCTCGTACTTGAAGGGCTGTCCGTAGACCGCCTCGTAGCGGTAGACGGTGAAGGGGCCCTCGTCGTCGCGGGCGTGCTCCGGCACGAGCACCGCGAAGCTCTCCTTGTCCACGCCCACCACGTCGGTACAGCGCAGCCGCACCAGCTTGTTGGCCGGATCGCGCAGGTTGTAGACCTCGTCGAGGCCGAAGCTGACGACGCCCTCGCCTTCGGGCCGATCGGGCAGGTAGTTGCGCAGCATCGCCACCACCTGGCCCAGGTAGTTCCGGGCGGCGTCCGGCGTGGCGGGCAGTTGCTGGCGCTTCGCGTCCTCACGCGCCAGCGCGACGAGCGCCGCGCCCGGCACCTTCTTGTCGGCGAGGACGGCCTCCAGCCCTTCGAGCCCCGTCCATATCGGGATGCCGTTGAAGCCCAGCGCGTGCCGGACATGGTCCTCCACGTCCTCCAGCGTCGAGTTGTTCGCGCAGTAGGCCCGGAGGAACGTGCGCGCCTTCTCCAGCGGGGGCGCGTTCTTGAGGGCTTCCATGCTCGCCTTGAGCTCTTTGAATTCAGGGCTGTCTTTGATGTCAGCGGTCATCGGGAGTGTGCCTCAGGGACCAGGGAACGCGGTCAATACCACCACCTGGGGTGGCACGCCGTCGACCATGCGCAGCTTGAGCGTGAACGTGGTCGCGTCCGTGGGGATCGCCGTGTTGGCATTCGTCACGGGATTCTTCCCCTGGACGAACCCCTTGCCCACCGTCGTGCCCGCCGGGGCGGGGATGTCCACCTTGTCGAAGTAGCCACGCCGCGCGAGCTCCTCCTGGATGGTGGACCAGTTGTCCTTGATGTACTGGTTGATGGTCTCGTTCATCTGCGCGTCGCTGTCCCACTTGAACGAGCGGGTCTCCACACTGCCGCTGCCCCCCCAGCCGTCGCCGGTGGTGACGCGGCTCTCGATGGTGCGCGTTCCCGGGGGCGCGTCCGAGATGGAGTGGGGCACGCTGGCGCCGTGCCGGTCGAGTGTATGCGCGTTGTGCGCGGTGCCGTGGGCCAGGTCGTTGGCCGCCACGTCGACCGTGGGACCGTTGGGGAAGACTTCGGTCAGCTGTTGCTTGCGCACGAGGACCCGGCGCATGACCTCATCCTCGGCCATCTGCGCGCGCAGGCGGGCGTACTGCTGCGCTTCCGTGACTTTGACGCCCGCCGAATCCGTCCGGGTGTAGGGGGCCGGCTTGGCGTCGTGGTTGAGCTGCTCCTGGGTACGGGTCTTCGGGTCGTAGGTGCGCTTGACGTAGTCGCTGTAGCCCTGGTTCACCCGATTCCTGTACTCGACCTTTGTCTCGGTCGGAGCTTTGGAGGTGGTGATGGCGGCGTATTCCTCCGGCGACATCGGCGACAGCGGTGGAGGCGACTTCGGGGCAACCCTGTTCACGGAGGTGCCCACGCCCGCCCAGTCCGGCGTCGTGGCGGCCGGCGTGCCGTGCATGGCCACGGAGCCCACGCCCGGCGCCAGCGAGTCCAGCCGCTTCGCGTGGAATTCAATCTGGAACTCCACGTTGGCGATGTCTCGCTGGAGCGCCGCGCGCTCGGCGACGGTGGCCGCGGTGGGCTTGCCGCTCATGCCCGCGATGCTGTCGTCGATGCGCTTCTGCGCCGCCTCCAGGCCACCCAGGATGTTCTTGAGCTTCTGCACCTCCAGCTTGGACTCGAAGCCCTGCGTGCCGTAGCCCGGCGTGCTCGTGAGGGCCTGCTGGACGCGGTCCTTGAGCTGGCGGATCTGCCCGGTGGGCCCCTCGTACTTCTGGAGCAGGCGCGCCGTCTCCTGGTGCGCGGCGATGTCCGCGGGCGTGGCGTGCGGCCCCGCCTCGATGCGCACCTGGCCGTTGTCGTAGCGCACCTTCGTGGTGTTGCCCGGCAGGTCCGGGTTGTGAATCACCGGGATTTCGCGCGGCTTGAGCATGTCCGCGCCCTTCGCCATGCCGCCGCTGACGACACCGCCCGTCACCGCGCCCACGGTGCCGTCCGTCACCGCGCGGGTGGCCACGCGGCCCACGCCCGTGAGCGCGCCGTCCTTCCACGTCTCGGACTGGGTGGCCGCGTCCATGGCGCCACCGGCCGCGCCGCCGTAGGCACCTTCCTTGATGCCCTGCTTGATGGCGGTGCGCACGGTGCCTTCCGCGGTCTCCCGCACGGTCGTGCGGACCGCGGCCTCCGTGGCCTGGGTGGCCGCCACGCGCGTGCCACCCGAGGCGAGAGAAGCGCCCTTGCCCACGGGAATCACCGCCGTGCCGCCCTCCACGGCGCCGATGAGCGCCTGGCGGCTCAGGTCCTGCGCCCCGGCGGCGTCGCCCTGGATGGCGGCGTACGTCACCGCGCGCGTGGTGGCGCCCAGCGCCGCGTACCCGGCGACGGCCAGGGGTGTGGCCGCGCCGCCCGTCGCGATGACGGCCGCGGTGGTCGCGGCGACCACGGCCACGGTGGCCGTGGTCTCCGCCAGCGAGTCCTTGGCGGACTGGAGCGCCTTCACGTCCTCCGTGGCGTAGCCCGTCAGCGTATTCGCGCGCTGGGTGTCACCCGTCGCGATGGCCTGGTCGGCGCGGCCCAGGTTGCGGTTGAGGATGTCGTTGTCCGACTCGCCCTTGGTGAGGTGCTGGATGCCGTCCAGCAGGTTCACGCCGAAGCCGGACTCATTCGCCTGGACCTCGCGCAGCCGCCGCACGCGCTCCTGCGCGGCGTTGGGGTCGTTGGGGTCGATGGCGCCCAGGTCGTAGTCCTGCTTGAGCAGCTCCAGCTCGTCGCGGCCGTCCAGCTCGCCGTCCAGCTCCGCGCGCAGGTCCTTGCCGTACTTCTGCTGGTAGGCGGCGGCGATGGAGTCCAGCTCCGCCTTGGACTTGCCGCCCAGCTCGGAGCGGATGGCGTCCTCGTCCGTGCCCATGCCGTCCATGGCCAGGAACAGTCGCTCCGCGGAGGCCTCCGCCTGCCCCTTCGCGTCGTCCGCGGCGGGCGGGTTGAGCATGCGCAGCGTGACGTCCCGGTCGCCGCCGTCCCACGTGCGCACCTGGGCGTCCAGCGACTGGCCCGTCTGCTTCTGGTACTCGGCCTTGATGGCGTTGATCTGATCCGGCGTCTTCCCCTGGAGGATGTCGCGCACGCCGCTCTCGTCCGCGCCGAAGAAGCCGCCCAGGGCCTCGCGCAGCCGGGCCGCGTCCGCCTGGGCCGGGTTGTCCTGCATCAGGCCGACGGCGCGGTCGTACTCCTCGGTGGACAGCTCGTCCTTGAGCTTCGCCTTCAGGCCCTCGTCCTGGGCGAGGATGGCGCGCTGCTCCGGCGTGGCCCGCTCCAGGCGCTCGAAGATGCGGCCCTCGTCGGTGCCCCAGCCGGCCATGTCCTCTTCCAGGCCGGCCTTGAGCGCCTGGGTCTCCAGCGCGGTGGCCTCCGCGGGCGTGGACGCCTGACCCGCGTTGAGCATGCTCCGGGCGCGCTCCAGCTGCGCGCCGTCCATCTCCCGGCCCATGCGGGCCAGCAGGACGTCCTCGGGCTTCTGGCCCGCCGGGGTGCCGCCGTTCATGTCCGCGTACTGCTGCGCGATGGCGTGGCGCTCCGCGGGCGAGCGCTTCTCCAGGATCTTCAGCATGTCCTCGTTGGAGCCGAAGAGGCCGTCCATCTCGGACTGGAGGTTGACCGCGTCGCTCTTCGCGCCGTTGCCCTGGAGCAGGCCTTCCGCGCGCCGCAGGTCGGAGCCACCCAGCTCGTCCCGGATCTTCTCATCCAGGTTCTTGCCGTAGTGGTCCTGGTAGCTCTGGCGGATCATCGCGATCTGCTCGGGCGTCTTGCCCTCGAGCGTCGAGAAGATCTTGTCCTCGTCGGTGCCCCACCCGGTCATGCCGCCGTCCATGGCCTCGCGCAGGGCGCTGGCGTCCTTGTCCGCCTGGGCCTGCGTGTACGAAGGCGCGGCCGGGGCGGGAGCCTGCGGGGCGGGCGCGGGCGGTGCCGGCGG
>NZ_RAWN01000325.1:0-6631 GCF_003668895.1 Corallococcus sp. AB045 | reverse complement strand
TGGGAGGGCCGGGGCGACACGGGGGCCTTCATCCGCAGCACGATTCGCGCGCTGCGCCTCTTCGGCGTGCCGCCAGAGGAATACTGGCCCTACAAGGAGAGCGACTTCGACCGCGAGCCACAGGCCTTCCAGTACGCCTTCGCGCAGAACTTCCGGGCCATCCAGTACTTCCGCTTGGAAGAGAAGATCGGGCATTTGAAGAGCGCGCTGGACGCGGGATTGCCGTTCGCCTTCGGCTTCACCTGCTTCAGCTCGATGTTCTCGCCGGAGGTGAATGCGAGCGGGATCATCCCGTACCCGGCGCCGCAGGAGGCCGTGGAGGGAGGTCACGCCGTCCTCGCGGTGGGCTACAGCGACTCCCACGTGCTCTTCAAGAACAGTTGGAGCGCGGAATGGGGAATGGGCGGCTACGGCTTGCTTCCGTGGACCTTCTTCGACCGGGAGCGCCCCCTGGCGACGGACTGCTGGGCCCTGCTGGATGCCGCCATCATTCCTCCGGAGGAAGCGACCCGGGAGGGCGTCGAGGAGGAGGAGAAGCCGGGCAGGCGGAGGGTGCGTCCGAGCCGTGCGGAGCGGACGCCAGCGCTCATCCAGGTGGTCCGCGGGAATGATCCATTCACCGAGATCCCCCTGCGCATCACGTCATCGGGCGTGGAGGCGGCGCATGACGCATTGCGGATGGGGCTTCGTTCGACTCGCGAGGAGGTCTCGGTGCGGCTGCGCCGCGTGAGCATCACCCCGTCCTTCGACTTCACGTTGCTGAGACAGGCGTCCAACGATCTCTACCTTGTCGGGATCGCCTGGGACCTCTCGGGCCGGACTCCATCGCTCCTCTCCTCGGCCGCGGAGCCGATGAAGGGCGTCTTCCATCAGGACGGAGCCGGCAGGGAGATCCGCTTCGGGGATGGCGGCCTCCAGGTATGGAAGGGAGCGCCTGTGATTGGCGCGCTCTACCTGAACCTCCTGCTCGTGGAGAGCAGCAAGGGGGCGGAGGAGCTCTCCAAGACGCTGCACGACGTGGAGAGCATCGTGAAGAAGAGCCACCTGGGGACCGCCCTCGCCGGACAGGGAGCAGAGGTGGAGGCCGAGTCCCTCGTGCGGACGGAGGAAGCGGCGCGCCTGCTGCTGGGCGAGGTGACGGCGGCGCTCGGGAAACAGGGACATGTCATCCCCTGCTTCAAGGGGGTGTTCGGGGCGGACTCCTTCCTTCAAGGACAGTCAGATGTCTATGACCAGCTCGGCACGGTCGTCGAGCTGGAGCGGGCCATCAAGGAAGAGACCCGAAGCACCGCGAAGCACCGGCTCACCGCGCTCCAGCAGATGCAGATGGCGCTCGTCGAGGAGCGCCTGCGCGGAAGCGGCAAGGTGACCGAGTCTCCGCAGGAGGACGTCCTCCCCCCGAAGACGGAGGAGGTCGCGGCCCCGAAGCGGCCTCATGGGCCCCGGGCCTGACCCTTGTCACCCATGCCGGCGGCGTTGCCCGCGCTTCGCCGCCGCATCCCTCGCGCGGACGCCACCGACGCCAGCAGCTCCGGCCCGGGCCAGGCATTGCCCGGCCGTCCTTCCGCCAGGAAATCCACCGCGGGTGACAGCACCTCCGGCGCATAGAGGATGCGGAAGTGCCCCAGTCCTTCCGTGCGCGTGAGCTTCGCGCCCGGCCACGCGCGCGCCACCGCTTCGCCTGCTTCCAGCGGCACCTCGCGGTCCCCCACGTCGTGGAAGATGCGCAGCGGCACGTCCAACCCTGGCGCGAAGGCAGGCAGCGCCAGGTCCGCCAGCCGCATGTCGAAGCGCGCCTCGATTCGCGCCGCCATCCGCCGCCACATGGCCTCCGACAGGCCCACCGTGTCCGCGAAGGCCCGGATGCCCGCCAGCGGATCCGCCGGCGGCGAGATGAAGACCGCGCGCTCCACCTTCATCCCGTCCCGCAGCGCCACCGCCGTGGCCGCCGCGCCGAACGAGTGCGCCACCACCGCGTAGGGCCCGCCTGTCGCCTGCCCCACCGCCGCCACCATTCCCGCCAGCTCCGGCAACGAGCTGGTGCGCCCGGAGGACGCCCCGTGCCCCGGCGCGTCGTACGTCACCACCGAGAAACCCGCGTCCACCAGGGGCTGCACGAAGGCCGTGAGCTGCCCGCCGTAGCCGCTCCACCCGTGCACCAGCAGCACCCGGGGGCCCTCGCCCCAGCTCCACACCGCCACCTTCTCACCCTCCACCCTCAACACCCGGGGCTGGCCCCGCGCCAGCACCGCCTCCGCCGTGCGCGAGCGCCGCGGCCGCTGGGGCGTCAGGAACAGCCGCTCCGACCACTCCGCCGCCAGCCCGGGCGCCACCGCCCCCAGACTCCGCGCCGCCGCCCGCACACCCCACAGCGCCATCTTCGTCCGAACGTTCGTGCTATTTTCAGCCATGATGAGGTCCTCCTCGAAGGACACGGCAACAACAAGGTCAGGAAGTGGGGGTGCGCGCGGCGGTGACGAGCGCGTCGAAGGCCCGGCGGGCTCGCGCCTCGGCCTGGGGGTCCCGCATCAACCGCTTCGCGTGGTGGAAGCCCAGCATCACCGCGTACTGATCATGGGCGAACTGCTCCACGTCCAGCGCGTCGCGGAAGTGCCCTTCCGCCACGGCGATGCGCGCGGCCTGGGCCAGGCAGTCCAGCCAGTCCCGCTGCCCCTGCACCAGCGTGTCCCTCGCGGGCCCGGGCGCGTCGTCCAGCTCCGCTGCCGCCGCCACGAAGATGCAGCCGCCCTCGAGCAGCTTGTCCCGGTCCCACGTGAGCCAGCCGTCGAAGAGCGCCCGCACCCGGGGCTCGCCGCGGGCCCTGCCCAGCGCCGGGCGGATGACGCGCTCGGTGAAGACGACGGTGGCCGCCTCCAGGACCTGCACCTGCAGCTCCGTCTTGGACTTGAAGTGCGCGAACAGGCCGCTCTTGGAGAGGCCCAGCTCCTCCGCCAGCCGGACGGCCGTCTCCAGGATGGTCTGATGGGTGAGCTCGCCCTTGCGCATGGGCTCTTCATAAAACGGTCGTGCTTTTTTCGCAACCGCCCTGGCAACGAACAAGACCCGAAGGGCCAGGTTCATTGCCCGTATGGACCGCGTCGGACAAGGTGGGCGGAAAGGAAACCCATGACCCCTTCATCCTGGCGCTGGGCCCGTGTTCTTGGACTGCTGACGTCGGTCGCCTGTTCCGATGCGACACCGGATGAAGGCGAACCCATGGATGGGGGACTCCTTGCCGACGGCGGCAGCGATGGAGGAGGCCTCGGGGACAATGCCACGGTGGCCGGCGAGACAAGTCTGCCCTTCCCGACGCTGCACCACCTGACCGTGGAGTGGGCGTTCAGCGGAGATGCCAACGCCAATGGCGTGGTGACGGTCCGCTACCGGGCCTCGGGCACCGGCCCCTGGCGCGAAGCGCTGCCGCTGCGCCGCGTGGCCGCGGGCAGCAACGAGGGCTTCAGCTGGACGGGCCGCCATTCCGGCAGCGTGTTCGACCTCCAGCCGGGGACGACCTACGAGTTGGAGCTCACCCTCACGGACCCTGATGGCGGGACGACCACGCGCACCGCGACCGCCACCACCCGCCCGGTGCCGGTCCCCATGGCAGGCGCCCCCGTCAAGGCAGTGACACCCGGCACGTTCGCCAGCGTCGCCGCGAGCGCACAGCCGGGGGATGTCCTCCAACTGGGCGCGGGAACCTACGCTGGCTTTGATTGGTCCCGGAGCGGCACGGAAGGAAAGCCCATCGTGCTCCGGGGGACGGCCGGGGTGGTGATCAACGGCGCCATCAACCTCTTCGCCCAGTCCCACGTCCACCTCGAAGGACTCACCGTCAACGGCCGCATCCGCTTCAACGGCTCGAAGCACATCATCATCCAGCGTTGCGCCATCAATGCCAGCAGCGCCCATGGAGGCGACGGCATCGTGACCTTCACCCGCGCGGAGAACGCATACATCGCGGACAACGTGGTGACGGGCCTGACGCAGTGGGCGGAGGCGTCGCTCGGCGCCAGCGGAGACAACCTGGGCGAAGGCATCGCCGTCAACGGCCCGGGGCACGTCATCCTGCACAACCGCGTGACGGGGTTCCGGGACGGCATCTCCCTCATGGAGGACGAGGAGGCCGCGGATCAGTTCAGCATCGACATCCTGAACAACGACCTGACCGGCAACGCGGATGACGGCATCGAGGCGGACTTCTGCTTCCACAACTGCCGCATCGTCCGCAACCGGCTGACGAACAACTTCATCGCGGTGTCGTCGCAGCCGGGGTTGGGCGGGCCCACGTACTTCGTCCGCAATGCCATCTACAACGCGGTGCACGTGGCCTTCAAACTCTACCGGGGTAGCACGGGTGACGTGCTCCTGCACAACACGGTGGTCAAGCACGGAGATGCGTTCGGCATCTACGCGGGCCGTCCGGTGGCGCACCTCTACGCGCGCAACAACCTCTTCCTGGGAGGGACCGGCGGCACGTTCAATGGGTACAGCAGTGGCACCGGCCGGGTGTTGCACGTCCCCGACCTGGAGGTCGCCAGCTCGAGCCTCGACTACGACGGAGTGGGTTCCACCACTGACACCGTCACGGGCCGCCTGGGCGCCACCCCGTTCACCAGCCTCCAGACCCTGCGAACCGGAACGAGCGAACAGCATGCCGTGCAGGTGGACCTCACGGCGTTCGCGACCTCGGTGGCGTATCCCGCCGACCCAATGACGCTCTACGCGAAGCCGGACCTGCGCATCCGGGCGGATTCGGCCGCGGCGAACGCGGGCCAGCCCCTGCCAAACATCAACGAGGGTTTCACCGGCCCGGCGCCGGACCTGGGCGCATTCGAGGCGGGAGCGGACCTGCCCGTCTACGGCCCGCGCTGACAGCACCCGACGAAGGCCAGGGCTGGATAGGTCGAGGACTGGATAGGATGCGCGCCCATGCTCCTTTCCAAGAACGACTTCCTTCCGCGCGCGGAGGCCACGCTCGCCCGACTGGACGGAGCCCTCCGGGATGCGCTCTCCCATCAGGGCACGCCCCGGGTCACGACCCTGGAGAGGGCGTTCCCCAAGGACGAGCCCCTTCAGCCCGCCGCGCTCGCGAAGGCGCTGTGCCCCGGGCCCGTGTCACATGTCGGCCTGGCCGCCGTGGTGATGCGCGAGTTCCTTGAGCCCGTGGACGCCGTACTGGATGCGTCGCTGTCCAAGGCCACGGTCGTGACGGGCAACGCGAAGGCTCCCGGCTCGCTGCTCGTCACCTGTCCCCTCCTCGTGCTGGGCGACCTGGTGGTCGATGGATTCCTGGACGACTGCGGACCGGATTCGACCATCGTGGTCCTGGGCCGCTGTGTCGCAAAGGGGCTGCGGACGTCGGGGAACTTCCTGGTCCTGGGCGACCTGGTGGTCCGGGACGTCATCCAGGGCGTCTACAACGATGAGAGTCTCATCGTGGCGGGCAACCTGGAGACGCGCTTCCTGGATGAGAATGATCACGAGGTCGCGTGCTACGGAGAGCTCCGCACGGAGCATCGCTTCGAGAACGGGCGCTCCGGCGAGGAGGCCGCATTGTGGGCCTCCGCCTTCCTGGTGCCCGGCCTCTGGAACATCGACCTCGGCGAAATCGACCACGGCGAACTCTTCGAACGCATCCGGCGGAACGAACCGGTCTTCACCGAAGCACGCGGCTGATTGAGTCCACCGTCACTCAATGACAGACAGTGGCCCGTGGTCATCCGTGCGGCCCGCCTTGGTGACGCTCCGCCGCCGCGCGATGAGCCCCCGAACGGAGGCCTGGAGCACCCAGGCCAGCGCGACCAGGCCGGAGAGCAGCCCCACCGAGTCCCCGATGCGCGCGTAGAGCGTGGGCACCCGGCCCACCGGCAGCTCCGCGCGCAGCACGCGCTCCTCCGCCGTGAAGTGGTCCAGTTCGCCATACACGCGCCCGTAGCCGTCCACCGCCACGGACAGCCCCTGGTTCACCTGCCGCACCATGCTGAAGCCCTGCTCCACCGCGCGGAACACCGCCTGCCGCGTGTGCAACGGGCTGATGCCCTTCCAGTCGCTCGATGGCAGCAGGAGCAGCTCGAGCCCTCGCGCCGAGGCGCTGGCGAACACCCCCGGGAAGTCACCGTCGAAGCAGATGGCGCCACCCAGGACTCCCACACCGGGGGCCTGGCTCACCGCCGGCTCCGCGCTGCCCGGGATGGAGTGCTCCGCCTCCCAGCCCGGCACCGGCCGGGACTTCACGTAGCGCCATGCCACCGCGCCATCCGGCCCCACCAGGATGAGCTCGTTGCGCAGCAGCCGCTCCGCCTCGGGCGTCATGCTCGCCACCGACATGCCGAGCCACACGCCCCGCTCGCGCGCCAGCGTGCTCCCCCGCGCGATGAGCGCCTCCAGCTCCGTGGCCAGCACCACCGCGTTGCCCTCGGACCAGAGGAGGAGCTTCGCCCCCTTCGCGGCCTCCTGCTCAGACAGGCGCAGCAGCTCCTCGTTCACCGCTCGCGAGGCCCCGGCGAAGGCGCTCCAGTCCTCATCACCAAAGACCTCGCCCTTCATGAGCCGGGACAGCCCCGCCTCGCGGCCCGTGGCCACATCTCCCGCCACCGTGATGCCCGCCACCTGGACGGGCTCGCCCACCCTC
>NZ_RAWN01000324.1:0-6672 GCF_003668895.1 Corallococcus sp. AB045 | reverse complement strand
CCCCAACCCCGAGCCGATGGCTGCTGCCCGCGCTGCTGCTGCTCGGGTTCGCGACCCCGGCCGTGGCCATGCCCACCGGTCCCGGCACCTTCTGCGCCGAGTACCCCACCGCGCCCGCCTGCCAGGGCACCCAGCCCGCCTGCACGTACTGTCACGTGGCCCCGCCCCAGCGGAACGGCTACGGCGCCGCGCTGGAGCCGCACCTCGCCCCCGGCAAGCCGCGTCCCCTCTCCGACGCGGACTTCGCCGCCGCGCTCCCCGCCGCGCTGCGCGCCATCGCCACCGAGGACACCGACGGCGACGGCGCCCCCAACCAGTTCGAGGTCGAGCAGGGCTCGCTGCCCGGCGACACCACCAGCGTCCCACCCAGCGGCATCTGCGGCGGCGGAGAGAACCCCCAGTTCAAGGTCTGCCAGTACGACCCGCGCTTCGCGTACCGCCGCATGCTCAGCGACTTCTGCGGCACGTCCCCCACCTACGCCCAGGTGGTCACCTTCCTGGAGCTGGGCAGCGAGGAGAAGCAGCGCGCCTTCATCGACCAGGAGCTGGACCGCTGCCTCCAGTCCGACTTCTGGCGCGGCAAGCACGGGCAGCTCTGGAAGGTGGCCCACCCGAAGATCCGCCCCGTCGGCTCCATCAAGTCCGGCGAGGACGCGGGCATCATCCCCCTGGCGGACTACTACGACGACTACGCCCTCTTCACCTGGTCCCAAACGGACGACCACGACGCGCGCGACGTCCTCACCGCCAGCTTCTACGTGAAGCGCTCGGGCTCGAGCCCCACCACGTACACCGCCACCAACAGCCTCTCCTCCCAGTTCGTGGAGGCCTCGCGCCGCGCCGGCAACATGACGAGCGCGTGGACGCTCACCTCGTTCGTCATGTTCACCGCGCTGCCGCGCAACGCCGCGTCGCAGATGTATCGCGCGTACCTGGGCCTGGACATCGCGAAGCAGGAGGGCCTGCACAGCGTCCCCAACGAGCCGCGCGACCATGACGCCAAGGGTGTCCAGGCGCCCCAGTGCGCCGCGTGCCACGCGACGTTGGATCCGCTGTCGTACCCGTACCGCAACTACAACGGCCTGGGCGGGCTGCCCAACCGCTACATCCCCAACCGGCTGGAGCTGCTGTTCCCCAACGAAGTGGCCACGCTGAAGAACACGCCCGAGCAGGGCGTCATCCTGGGCCAGCCCGTGAACAACCTCATGGAGTGGGCCCGGGTCGCCGCCAACAGCGACGCCTTCGCCATCTCCACCGTCACGGACTACTGGAAGCTGCTCGTCGGCCACGCGCCCCTGCCGGAGGAGAACGAGGAGTTCGTCCGCACCTGGCAGGCCTTCCGCACGACGCACGCGTACCGCGTGCAGAAGATGCTTCACGACCTCATCCGCACGGAGGCCTACGGTGCGCCCTGAACGCCTGCTGTTGACCTGTCTGCTGCTCACGGGCTGCTCCGACAAGCTCCCCACCGCCGTCGACCTGGGACCGGACGCGAACCCCGGCGTGACGCCCGGATGGGACGGCGGCGTCGCGAAGTCCCAGAAGGGCAACCTGCGCTTCAAGGGCCCCGAGCGCCTGTCGCTCGACCTGGCCCAGGCGCTGGAGCTGCCCACGTCTTCCGTGTGCAACGAACTGGGCCAATACCCCTGCCAGAACGTGCACGGCGTGGCGCTGGGCGGAGTGGACCCCTACCAGCACAGCGTCTACGAGACCGCCCCCGTCACGGGCGCCACCACGCCCATCGCCGTGGAGCGCACCGTGCTCTCCGCCTGCAACGCGCGCATCGCACTGGACGTGAACACGCCCACCGCCGCGGTGGTGTTCAAGGACGTGGTCCTCACCGCGGACGGCAAGCTGGTGGACGCCGCGAGCCCGGCTGTCGCCACGGCGGTGACCTCCCTGGTGCGCCGCGCATGGCTGCGCGACCCGACCCAGGACGAGCGGGACACGCTGGTGCGGCTGTCCGCCGACGTGCAGGCCACCGGCGTGGCCACGCCAGGGGTCGCGTGGATGCAGGCCGCGTGTCTCGCCGTCTTCTCTTCCGCCGAAGCCGTCTTCTACTGAGGAACCCCTCCCATGACCCTCAAGACCACGGGCCGGCTGTCGCGCCGGGAAATGCTGCGGGCACTGTCACTCTGCGCGGCGGGCACCACGCTCGCGCCCTTCCTCTCCGGCTGCCGGGACTCCCTCCAGACGCCCGAGTCCCTGGAGAAGCCAGGCCGGAAGCGCGACGCGCTCGACGGCAAGCCGAAGTTCCTCATCGTCATCGGGGCGGCGGGGGGCGCGTCCATCGTGGACAGCTTCCTCGCGGTACGCCAGTCCGAGTCCGCCAACGCCGCCGGGCTCAACACCTTTCCGGACGCGCAAGTGCAGGGCGTGGCGGACAGCCCCTTCCGCGCGGTGAAGTACAGCAACACGCGCCTGGGCAGCATCAACATCCCGGTCAACACCGACCAGTTGGCGTTCGTGAAGAAGCACGCGAGCGAGATGTTGGTGGCCACCTCCGTGGGCACGTCCGTGAACCACGGCATCGCGCAGAAGCGCTCACTCACAGGCAACGGCGCCTGGCGAGGCCGCACGCTCCAGGAGGCCGTCGCGCTCCAGTGGGGAAGCGGAACGCCGCTGCCCAACGTCAACATGGGCACGGGTGGCTACGCCGAGCGCGGCACCGATGACAGCCTGCCCCTGTCCTGCTTCGGGGAGCCCGTGGTCAACCCGTCCCTGTGGCCCCTGGGCCTGGATGGCTCGCGAGGCATCGCCGGAGCGCCGTCGAAGGACGTCATCGCGCTGGCGCGCAGCACGCGGGACGCCCTGGACCAGAAGTCCATCTTCGGCCGCACCTTCCAGGACAGCGGCGCACTGAGGCGCTGGAGCGAACAGCGCGGCGTGCAGCAACCGAAGCTGGAGGCCCTGGACCTCATCACGAAGCTCAACGTCCTGCCGGACCTGCCGTCCATTCCCTTGTCGAAGTACGGATTGGAGAGCTCACCGGACGGAGCGCGGCTGCGCGAGGTGTTCCCCGGCTTCTTCACGGACCCGGTGCAGGGCCAGGCGGCGCTCGCGTTCCTGCTGCTCAAGTACCGGGTGTCCGTGTCGGTGACGCTGGGGCCGGACTTCAACGTCGCGGTGGGCGGGCCCAACGGCATCGCCAATCCGCCGCTCGCGTTCGACATCAGCCACAACGACCACCGGGGCGGACAGGCCTTCATGTGGGCGCGCATCCTGTCCACGGTGGACTCGCTGATCACGCTGCTGAAGGCGGAGCCGTTCGACGCGGACTCAGGTGAATCCATGTGGGACCGCACGCTCATCTACGTGGCCACGGAGTTCGGCCGCACGCGTCCACGCCCCTCCGGCGCCACGGAGTTCGGTTCGGGCCACGACCTCAACAACGGCTTCCTGCTGCTGTCGCCCATGGTGAAGGGAAACACCGTGCTGGGAGGCGTGGATCCGAACACCACCCTCACCTACGGCTTCGACGCGCGCACCGGAGCCCCACAGCCAGGCAAGGTGACGTCCAACGAGCCGGACATCTTCTCCGGAGTCCTCACCGCAATGGGTGCGGACCTGAGCGGCAGCGGCCTGCCGAACGCGAGCGCCTTCAAGCGAGCCTGAAGCCTCCCAGGTCCGAAGCTTCCCGAACCGAGGAGGCCACCCGAAGCGCTGACCAACCATGTCGCCAGCGTTCCGAAAGCAGACCCACGACCCGAATATCTCCGCGAAGACGCGCGCGTTGCGAAGCGCCCCGGTGATGCGCGACGTCATGCGTGCGCGGACACCAAGGTGGGACCACGGGCAGCGGCGCCCGGCCGGGCCTGGTTCCTTCAAAACCTGTCCGACAGTCGGACACGCTTCCGCCGCATGAAGCCCAAGGCCACGCCGGACCGCCAGGGGCTCGACGTCACGCGTGCGCGGACTCCCAGGTGAAACCACGGACAGAGGCACCCGCCAGGCCCCAGTTGCCTCAAAACCTGTCCGACTGTCGGACACGCTTCCACCGCCTGAGGCCCGAGACCACGCCGGACCTTCAGGGGCGCAACGTCACACGTGCGCGGACTCAAAGGTGGGGCCATGGACCAAGGCACCCGCCCGGGCCCGGTTGCCTCAAAACCTGTCCGACTGTCGGACAGGTTTTCGCCCCATGCGGCCCGGGGGCGCGCTCTCCCGGCAATCGACTCGGAAGGTGGGGTCGCACGTCCATGTCAGACCCCTGTGGTTGGATGGCGATGCTGGGACGAGGAAGGGGAATGGGGATGGAACGGCGCGGACTCGTGGCTTATGTGGAGGCTCAAATTGAGCGCGATATCGCGCTGGGGCGGCTGCACCCGAGCGGGCAATTCGGCTCCGAAGCGAAGCTGGCGCGCCGCTATGAGGTGTGTCGGGGCACCATCCGAGAGGCGCTGCGGCGGCTGGCGGCGCGAGGACTGGTGGTGCAGCGCCCCGGACGCAAAACTCGCGCGGTGGCGCTGGATGAGTCGCTGACGCTGGAGAATCTGGGCCTGGCGCTTCATGGCGTGCGCAACCCGGATGCCCGGTGGCTTCTGGAGGGCTACTTCAGCCTCAAGCGGCAGGTGCTGGTGGAACTCCTGGTCGACTGCTGCACGAGGGCCTCGGACCTCGACCTGGACCGGCTGGGGAGCACGTGCTTCCAGCTCCAGGACGCGGCGCGCTGGGAGTCGGGGGAAACCTGCGCGCATGCGGAATTCGAGTTGCTGCGGCAGGCGGCCCGGGTGGCGGCGCGGCCCGGGCACGTGCTCCTCGTTCAGTCCCTGCAGCGGGCCTTCCTGGGAGGAGCCGCCCAGTTGCTGCCGCTCCTGGGCGGAGAGGCGCTGCGCGAGTGGGCCTTCCGCGCGATGGGGGCCCTGCGGGAGCGCGACGTGCGGGCACTTCAGCACGAACTGCCAGCGTTGCTGAAGGCTTGCGATGAGCGCGTGCTGAATGCCTTCGCCCCAGCTCCCCAGGTACCTGCGTCTCCTGAGGCTCCATGCGCCCAGGAGGACATTCCCAGCCCCCCTGTGGCAGCCACCGGGCTGGAGGATGCGCCGGAGGTACGCTCTTGCGTCGAGGAGCGGAGCCCCGGTTGCCCTGTGCCGGCCTCCGAGGCGCTCGGGGTTGCGCCGTGCCCTCAGGCACAGACACCCTCCGTGGCTCCGGTCAGCGAGGCGCTGCTGTCTCCAACAGCTCCGGGGCCTACTCCCCCTGGGTTTGGTGGAGCGCGCGCCGAGAGCGAGGTGATGGGCTCGGCCTTGGACAACCTGTCCGGCTGTCGGACAGATGGGGACGGTTCGTCTCCGGAGAGCGGCCTCCCGCGGATCGACGCCCCAGCCACCGGCCCCTGTGGCCCCCCCTGCGCGAGGCTTGCTTCCGCGCAGGATGGGTCAGCGCGCCTCGGGCCTCCTGATCAGCCGCCGTAGCAGTTCAGGGTCGAGCCGCCACAGTAGCTGGAGCCGGAGTTGCTCCAGGAGCCCGCCGAGTTGGTGCAGATCTGGTTCTGCTGGCGCTCCAGCGTGGGCGTGCAGCAGCCCACCTTGATGGTGCGCGTCTGGCCAGGGATGCAGCCGGCCTGCGCGGACACCTCCTGCGTGTCCTCCTCCACCACCAGAGCGCCCTCCTCCGGCGCCTCCACGCCACAGCCCACGGCTCCCAGCAGGCAGCCCACCAGCAACAGTCCCCGCTTCAGCGTCTTCATGTGTCGCTCCCGGTTGTCGTGATTCACGGCGGCCGGGGACGCTATCAGGGACTTCCGTCTTCACCAGGTTGCACGGGATTGCCTGAACCGGGCAGTCGGGCCCACAACACCGTGGCGTTGGGCCGGGCGGGCTCCGGGGTGAGGCCCAGCTTCTTGAAGTCCTTCGAGTAGCGCGAGCCCTTCAGCACCACCACCCGGCGTGCCACGCGCCGGGCCTCGTCCACCGTCTCGCGCGTCAGCGGCGAGTAGTCCGCGTGGCGGCGCAGCGCTTCGAACGCGGCGGAGGATTTTCGCTCGCGCTCGAACATCGGATCGAAGAGCACCACGTCGAACGCGCCGTCCGGCAGCGTGCGCAGGAACTCCGCCGCGTCCGCGTACACCGCGCTCACCGCGCAGGCGGCCGGGTGGCGCTCGAGCCCCTTGAGCCCGTGCCGCACCAGGAGATACAGCGCCGGACTCTTCTCCAGCGCGATGACGCTTCCGCCCGGCCCCACCAGCCGCGCCGCCACCTGCGCATCCGCGCCCAGGCCCAGCGTGCAGTCCAACACGCGCTCCCCTTCGCGCAGGCCCGCGACGCGCACGAGCTGGTCCTCCATCACGCCCGCGTCCAACTGCTTCACCCGCAGGTGCGCCAGCCCCGGTGAGAAGCGCAGCGTCCCTTCCGCGTCCACCAGCGACACCGCCGTGGACTCGAAGACAATGAGCGCGTCCGCCATGTCGGTGAGCAGCTTCTTCAGAGGCAGCTTGTGGTGGCGCTCCACATACGGCACGCCCACCGCCTCCGCCGCACTCCGCGCACGCTGTGCGAGCTGTGCGTCCACCCGGTCCGACGTGGTGACCACCAACGGCTGGCGGGAGGAGGACGGGGTTTCTGACGGAAGGGACATGGGACGGCGCAGCCTACCCCGCGCGCAAGCCGTGCCTCCGGGGACGTGCCCCTGTTCACTGCCCGTCACCCCACCTTCCCCCGGGACGCATGGCCC
>NZ_RAWN01000323.1:0-6734 GCF_003668895.1 Corallococcus sp. AB045 | reverse complement strand
GGGGGCGAGGCGGGCGCGGGGGCGGTCACGAAGGCGCGGACTCTACGTCCGGCGTTCTTCGGCATGCAGCAGGAAACCCTTCGACCGCTGTTTCACTTGACGGTCACCCCACGGGTTGCGAGGGTCCGCCCCCAATGGCCGGAAAGTCCGACACCGAGCGGTCCGACGTCGCGCGCATCCGCGCCGTCCTGGCGCGCGAACTCGAGACCATCAACGAATACGAGGCCTTCGCCGAGGACTCCTCCCTCCCGGAGGTCAAGGCCTTCTTCCTCCACCTGGCGGCGGAGGAGAAGGAGCACGTGTCCGAGGCGACCCACATGCTCCGCATGCTCGACAAGGGTCAGGACGCGCACTTCGCCAAGCCCTTCGTCCCCGGCCACTTCCAGGCCGCCGTGGGGGGTGTCCCCTCGGAGCCCGCCTTGCCCGCCGCCGAACCCGTGCATGCGGCGCCACCCGCCCCGCCCGCGCTGGGCCGCCTGGCGAACGAGCCCCTGACGTCCCTGCCGCCCCAGCGGCTCATCTATGGCGTCCCCGCGCCGCCGCCTTCCGCCAACGGCCATCCGCTCACCATCGGCAGCCTGCGCCGCGGCGGTGGAAGCGGCGGCTCCGGTGGCGGTCGTTAGAACCCTTTTGTTTCCTGCCTTCTCCTCTCCCCTCCTCTGCCGCCGCTCGTGACGGAGACACAGATGCCTGACTTCCTTGGACATGCCGAGAACCCGCTGCGCGAAGAGGAGTGGGCGCGCCTCAACGAGACGGTGATCCAGGTGGCTCGCCGTTCGCTGGTGGGCCGCCGCATCCTGGACATCTACGGGCCGCTGGGCGCGGGCGTGCAGACGGTGGCCTACGACGAGTTCCAGGGCGTGTCCCCGGGCGCGGTGGACATCGTCGGTGAGCAGGAGACCGCGATGGTCTTCACCGACGTCCGCAAGTTCAAGACCATCCCCATCATCTACAAGGACTTCCTGCTGCACTGGCGGGACATCGAAGCGGCGCGCACGCACAACATGCCGCTGGACGTGTCCGCCGCCGCCGGCGCCGCCGCGCTGTGCGCGCAGCAGGAGGACGAGCTCATCTTCTACGGCGACCAGCGCCTGGGCTACGAGGGCCTGATGACGGCCAACGGCCGCCTCACCGCCACGCTGGGGGACTGGACGGCGCCGGGCGGCGGCTTCCAGACCATCGTGGAGGCCACGCGCAAGCTCAACGAGGCCGGCCACTTCGGGCCCTACGCCGTGGTGCTGTCGCCGCGCCTGTACTCGCAGCTGCACCGCATCTACGAGAAGACGGGCGTGCTGGAGATCCAGACCATCAGCCAGCTCGCGGCCGACGGCGTCTACCAGTCCAACCGCCTGCGCGGTGAGTCCGGCGTGGTGGTGTCCACGGGCCGGGAGAACATGGACCTGGCGGTGGCCATGGACATGGTCGCGGCCTACCTGGGCGCCAGCAAGATGAACCACCCGTTCCGCGTGCTGGAGTCACTGCTCTTGCGCATCAAGCACCCGGACGCCATCTGCACGTTGGAAGGCGCCACCCCGGCCGCTCCTCCGGCGCGCCGTTAAGTCGCGGTCTCCGCGCGAAAGACCCATGGCCAAGGTCCTGGTCATCGATGACGAGACGAACCTGCGCAAGGTGCTGGCCGCCCTGCTGCGCCGCGACGGGTTCGACGTCACCGTGGCGGAGAACGGCGAGCAGGGCCTGGCCGAGTTCCACAAGAACGGCGCGGACATCGTCGTCACCGACCTGGTGATGCCCAAGCTGGGCGGCATGGAGGTCCTCGCCGCCGTGCGCAGCGCCAACCCGGACGTGCCGGTGATCATCATCACCGCGCACGGCACCGTGGACTCCGCGGTGGAGGCCATCAAGGCGGGCGCGTTCGACTACATCACCAAGCCGTTTGATCAGGCGGAGCTGTCCTCCGTCGTGGCCAAGGCCGCCAAGACGAACGAGAGCGCCAAGCGCTCCGTGCGCGCGGACCACAAGGCCCGGTCCGCCATCATCGGCGAGTCGCCGCAGATTCAAGACGTCTACAAGGTCATCGACAAGGTCGCGGACACGCCCTCCACGGTGCTGATCACCGGAGAGAGCGGCACGGGCAAGGAGCTCATCGCCACCGCGTTGCACGGCGCGTCCAGCCGCCGCGACAAGCCGTTCATCAAGATCAACTGCGCCGCCATCCCGGCCACGCTCCTGGAGAGCGAGCTGTTCGGCTACGAGAAGGGCGCCTTCACCGGCGCCGTCACGTCCAAGCCCGGCCGCTTCGAGCTGGCCGACGAGGGCACCCTCTTCCTGGACGAGATCGGCGAGATCCCCGTCGAGATGCAGGTGAAGCTGCTGCGCGCGCTCCAGGAGGGCGAGTTCGAGCGCGTGGGCGGCATCAAGACGACGCGCGTGAACGTGCGCCTGGTGGCCGCCACCAACCGCGACCTCCAGGCGGAGATCGAAGCGGGCCGCTTCCGCAAGGACCTGTACTACCGGCTGGCCGTGGTGCCCATCGCGCTGCCCGCGCTGCGCGAGCGCCGCGGCGACATCCCGATGCTCGCCCAGCACTTCGTGGACAAGTACAACCGGCGGCTCCACAAGAAGATCGAAGGCATCGCCGACGACGCGCTCGCGCTGCTCCAGGCGTATGCGTGGCCGGGCAACATCCGCGAGCTGGAGAACCTCATCGAGCGCGTGCTGCTCTTCGCGGATGGCCCCCTCATCACCGCGAAGGACCTGCCGGAGCCGGTGCGCGGGGGAGCGGGCGTGCAGGCGGGGGCACAGGTCGCCGCCTCGCTGGGCACGCTGGACGTCCCCGTGGGCGAGGTGGGCCTCAAGGACATCGTGCGCATGAAGGCCGCGGAGCTGGAGCGGGACCTCATCGTCAAGAAGCTGGAGGAGACCGGCGGCAACGTCACGCGCGCCGCGCGCCTCCTGCAGATCAGCCGCAAGTCGCTCCAGACGAAGATGAAGGAGTTCGGCCTGCGCGACACCACCCCGGACGGTCAGGAAGACGGCCCGGACGAGTAGCCTGGGGGCCGAAATATCGCCTTTTCGCCGGCGGTTTCGGCCCCCGCGTACCTTCTTACCCTCAGGGAGCCTGAATGCGGCCGAATCTTCCCACCCTCGGTGGACCACCGAAGCGCAATCCCTTCGGACCGGTGGTTGCCGTCTCCGTCATCCTCGGCGCGGCCGCGGGTGGCGTGTGGTGGTGGAAACAGCGCATGGCGGATGTCCCCATGGACGTCGCCTCGCAGGCCGCGTCCGCGCTGGACGCCGGCACCGTGGCCCAGGCCCCCGTGGCCCCGCCCGCGCCCACCGACCCCGTGAAGGCCGCGGGCCTGGAGCGCGTGTCCATCCGCATCGAGGGCCCGCTGGAGACGGCGCTCGTCCAGGCCTCCGACACCACCGTGGGCCCCGCCCTGGCGCAGGTGGTGACGCGCACGCTGGTGTGGTGGGTGCGCGTACCTGGCGAAATCCTACGAGGGGACACGCTGGACGTGCTCTTCCAGCGCCGCCCCAACGAGGAGCCGCTGGTGTACGCGGTGCGCTTCGTGAGCGGCAAGACGGGCCAGACGCACCGCGCCTACCGCTTCACGCCCGCGGGTGAGGTGAACGCCCGCTACTACCTGCCCGGCGGCGACGAGCTGGAGCTGCGGATGGAGAAGTCGCCCATCGACAGCTACGAGCAGATCACCTCGCTGCTGCGCGACGGCCGCGGCCACAAGGGCGTGGACTTCCGCGCGCCGGTGGGCACGACGGTCCGGGCTCCCTTCGCGGGCGTCATCAAGCGCAAGAACTGGAACTTTGGCAGCAACGGCAACTGCATCGAGCTGGTGGAAACCGGGGGCAAGGGCCGCCGCGCCCTCTTCCTGCACCTGGCGGAGCTGCCCAAGAGCATCCAGGCCGGGATGCGCGTGAACGCGGGCCAGGTGCTGGCCCAGAGCGGCAACACGGGCCACTCCTTCGCCCCCCACCTGCACTACCAGCTCATGCTGGGCGAAAACCGGGTCCTGGACCCCTTCGACCAGCACAAGACCTTCCGCGCGTCCCTGGCGGCCGCCCACAAGGGCGCCTTCGACACCGAGGTCCAGCGGCTGGATGGATTGCTGGGAACCTCCGTCGCGGGGAAGTAAAGCCCCACCCATTTCTTGACACTCCTCCGACGGCACGGCTAGCTGGCAGCCCTGGGCCGTGGTCGTCGGAGGTAGTGGATGCACAGGTTTCGCGCCGTCATCGCCGCGCTGACGCTGGGCGTGCCTTTCGCCGCCAGCGCGGCGGAGATCACCCGGATTGCTTCCTCGTTCGAGGATGATGATCCGTTCGACCTCTTCCTCGACGTGGGCTTCGAGCGCACGCAGACACGCGCGAAGATCGTCCGCGAGCAGCTTCGCGGCGGTGACGCCACCAACGTCTCGGAGGTCAACGAGCTCTGGTACAAGGGCGTGGACGCGCGGCTGAATCTGGCCGTGGCCTTCGGCCTGTGGAAGGACCTGGAGTTCAGCTTCAAGCTGCCCATCGTCTTCCAGCAGAACGAGACCTGGAACTTCGTGTCCGGCACGAACCAGGGCAACTCCACCATCACCAACAGCTGCTACAACGCGGACGGCTCGCCCTACTCCCCCGAGGGCTGCGTGGGCCGGCTGTTCCAGGTGCCCCAGGAGAGCTACCGCGGCGGCCTGGGCAACGTGCACTTCGGCCTGGCGTACGCCTTCTTCAACCAGGAGAAGGACGACACCAAGCCCACGTGGATCGTCGGCATCGACTACGAGGCGCCCACCGCCAAGCAGCGCGACCCGAGCCTGGACAACACCGACCCGGAAGACCCGCTGAAGGATGGGCGCGGCAACGTGGGCGACCGCGTCCACAAGTACAAGCTCTACACGACCTTCTCGCGGAAGATGGGCGTGGCGGAGCCGTACTTCAAGGCGTCCCACACCATCCCGGTGCGCGGCCCCGGCGCCTACTCCAACTGCGACCAGTCCGGCGCCAACCCGCCCAACCTGGGTGCGCCGTACAACTGCTACCGCGAGCCGTGGACCCGCCAGGAGACGGGCATCAAGGCCCCGTCGCAGACGGCGCTCACCTTCGGCATGGAGCTGGTGCCCTTCGAGAACGCGGCGAGGTCCCAGAAGTTCGCCCTGGACGTGCGGCTCCTGGGCAACTACGTGGGCCGCGGCCGGTACTACAACGAGCTGAGCTCCGCGCTGCGCAAGCTGCTCACCTCCGACGACTACTTCCAGGTGGGTGGCCAGGTGGGCGTCATCGCCCGCGCCGCCGAGGCCTTCACCATCCGCGCCTCCGGCAACTTCCTCTACAACACGGACCACCTGCTCACGTCCGAGGCCATTGGCCAGGACCTGAACGGCGACGGCACCGTGGACACCGCCGTGGGCTCGCCGGAGCTGAACCCCACGTTCGACTGGCGCTACGACCTGGTGTCCCGCCGCTTCCGGGCCATCCAGAGCACCACGTTCCGCTTCGACCTGGGCGCGACCTTCAGCTTCTGAAGTCCCGCCTGAGGCAGCGGTGGGCCTCCCCTACCGCTGCTTCAGTCCCAGGCCCAGCCGGTACACCTCCTGGCCGGGCCACCCCGCGCGGCGGGCCAGCTCCGTGCTCAACGGCTTGAGCTTCTCGCCGCGAGCCAGGCCCGACTCCAGCGCCCGGCGCAGCTCGTCCTCGCTCCAGCGCTGCTCGCCGGTACGGCCCTCCACCAGCACCACCACCTCGCCCCGGGTCTCCTCGCCCGCGTAGCGCGCCACGAGCGCGGACAGCGGGCCCCGGACAAACTCCTCGTGCAGCTTGGTCAGCTCGCGCGCCACACACGCGCGGCGGTCGCCCCAGGCCTCCTGCAGGTCGACCAGCGTCTCCGCCAGACGGCGCGGGGACTCGTAGAGGACGCAGGTGGCGGACAGGGGCGCCACCTCGTCCAGCATGGCCCGGCGCTCCGGCCCCTTGCGCGGCAGGAAGCCCAGGAAGTGGAAGCGCCCGGTGGGCAGGCCTGACGCGCTCAGCGCGGCCACCAGCGCCGTGGGCCCGGGCACCGGCTCCACCTTCAGGCCGCGATCCAGCGCCTCCGCCACCAGCTTCTCCCCCGGGTCGCTGATGCCGGGGCTGCCCGCGTCGGTGACGAGCGCGCAGTCCTCCCCTGCCTCGATGCGGTCCAGGATGCGTCCGGCGCGTTGCCCTTCCGCGAAGGCGGGCAGGCTCACCAGGTCCTTCCCGGTGATGCCGAAGTGGTCCAACAGGATGCGCGAGTGCCGGGTGTCCTCGCACGCGAGCAAGCCCACGGTGCGCAGCGTCTCCAGGGCCCGGGCGGTGACGTCCCCCAGGTTCCCGATGGGCGTGGCCACGAGGTAGAGCGTTCCAGCCAAGGGACGGATTCCTTTACATGCCAGCGTCGAAGGCGGCGGGCAGATGCTCCACCCGGGCGTGCTCGCCCTGGCCCACGACGGAGATGACGTCGAAGCGCACCATGCGCCCGTCGATGCCGTTCTGGAAGAGGTAGTGCAGCGCGGCCTTCACCACCCGGCGCTGCTTGGCGAAGGACACGGTGTGTGACGGGTCTCCCCACGCCGCCGTGGAGCGCATGCGCACCTCCACGAAGCACATGAGCTCCCCCTGCTCCGCCACGATGTCCAGCTCGCCGTAGCGGCACGTCCAGTTGCGCGCCACCACCCGGAAGCCCTGCGACTCCAGCAGGCGCACGCCCTCCGCCTCCGCCACGTCCCCTACTTCCCGCCGCGTCCCCATTC
>NZ_RAWN01000322.1:0-6796 GCF_003668895.1 Corallococcus sp. AB045 | reverse complement strand
GGGGATGATCCGCCAGGGCGTGGGTGCCATCCGGGAGATGTACGGGCTGACGCGGGGGCTGGGGAACCTGCGGGTGATGCTGGGCTCGGGGCTGCTGGGCATGGCGGCCTCAGGCCTGCTCAACCCGGTGATGCCGTTGTACCTGCGCGAGCGCGGGCTGGGCTTCAAGGAGATTGGCGCGCTCTACACGGTGGGGGCGCTGCTGCCCATCTTCGTGCAGCCGGTGCTGGGGGCTCTGTCGGACCGCCATGGGCGCAAGCCCTTCGTGGTGGGCCTGTCGCTCGTCACGTCGCTGATGGTGCCGGCGGTGGCGCTGGTGGACGACCCGCAGCCGCTCGCCGCCGTGATGATCCTCAAGATGCTGCTGTCGCGCAGCGCGGCGCCGGTGTCCAACGCGATGGTGGCGGACTTCGCGCCCTCCAGGCAGCGCGCCACCCTCTTCGCGCTGCTGGATGCCACGTCGAACCTGGTGTTCGTCGCGGCGCTGTTCGCGTCCTCCGCCGTCATCCGCACGCTGTCGGTGGCGGGCACCTTCTTCCTGGCGGGGGGCCTGTTCCTCGCGGGCAGCCTGCTGCTGCTGGGGCTGAACGAACCGGCGCGTCCTCCGCGCGCGGAGGCAGTGCGCGGTGGGGCGGGCGCGGCATGGGGCCTGGTGTTCCGGGGGCTCTGGTCGCCGTTCACCTACGTGAAGGACCGGCCGGGCGCGGCGGCGCTGTTCCTCTGGCAGTTCTTCTTCACCTTCGCGCTGGCGCTGTTCCCCACGTACCTGCCGCTGTACGCGGTGGAGCTGGGCGCGCCCCGGGAGGCGGTGGGGCCGCTGGTGGCGGCGTCGTGGCTGACGTACGCGTTCGCGCAGCCCTTCGGCGGACGGCTGTCGGACCGGCTGTCCCGGCGCGTGGGATTGATTGTGCCGGGCCTCGCGGGCATGGCGGTGATGGCGGCGGTGCTGGGGGCCGCGGGATGGCTGCCGGACGGCGCCGCGTTGATGACGCTGGTGGTGGCCTGGGTGCTGCTGGCCATCCCCGACGGCCTGCACCGCTCCTCCGCGTCCGCGCTGGTGGTGGAGCAGTCCCCGGCGCCCTCCGAGCGCGGCCGGTTCATGGGCGCGCTGGGCGCCTGCGGCGCGCTGGCCTCCGTGCTCGCGCCCGTCACCTATGGCTTCACCGCGCAGCGGGCCGGCATCGGCTCCACGTTCCTTCTTTCGTCTGTGGCCCTCGTGCTGGCGCTCGGCTGTGTGTCGCGCGTGCGCGAGGCGTCCTCCCACTCCACGCCTGAACCGGCCCCCGTGGCCGCCCTCACCCCTACCTCGGAGCCCGGATGAGCCCCCTTCGCCACGTGTGTCGCTGGGGCACCGCGCTGTTGGCCGCGCTGGTGCCCACGCTGGGACACGCTGATTCGACGTACAAGGTCACCGCGACGCGGACGCAGGACGTCATCACCATCGACGGCAAGGGGGACGAGCCCGCGTGGCAGGCGGCCCCGGAAATCGCCGGCTGGTACCTCACGCGCGTCAACTACGGCAAGCCCGCGCCGGACGACACCAAGGTCCGCATCCTCTACGACCAGGACAACCTGTACTTCCTCTTCCACTGCATCGACTCCAAGCCGGAGCGCATCACCGGCTACACGGTGCAGAACGAGGGGTTCCTCCACCAGGAGGACAACATCACCATCATCCTGGACACGTTCCTGGACCACCGGAACGCGTACTACTTCTGGACCAACCCGCTGGGCGTGCGCACCGACGGGCGCATCGTGGATGACGGCGAGGCGTTCTCCACCAACTGGCGCGGGGAGTGGGAGACGAAGTCCACCATCGTGAAGGACGGGTGGATTTCGGAGGTGCGCATCCCGTTCGCCAACTTCCAGTTCGAGGCGAAGGACGAGATGTCCTTCGGCATGCTCCTGGACCGCGAACAGTCGCGCAATCAGGAGTGGAGCAACTGGACGCCGGACGGCGTCAACAGCGCGAAGGTGAGCCGCTACCCGCACCTGGAGGGGCTCAAGGGCATCAAGCCGCGCTCCATCTTCAGCATCACCCCGTACGTGGCCAGCACGGTGGCGCTCAAGACCACGGATGACCGGGGCGTCTTCCGTCCCAACGTGGGCGCGGACGCGCGCATCGACCCGACGCCCTGGCTGTCGGTGAAGCTCACCGCCAACCCGGACTTCAGCGACGCGGAGGCGGACCAGAGCTTCCTCCTCTTGGACACGGACCTGCCGCTGCTGCCGGAGCGCCGCGCGTTCTTCACGGAGAGCGAGCACCTCTTCATCGCGCCCATCAACGTCTTCACCTCGCGCCGCATCGCGCTGAGGCCGCATGACCGGGTGTGGGGCGGCCTGCAGCTCACCGGCAGGGTGAGCGGTCTCAACTTCTCGCTGCTGGACGTGCAGCACCGCGACTCCACCGGCCGGGACGCCAATGGCCGCGAGATCTTCGAGAACGTCAACTCCGGCGTGATTCGCTTGCAGCAGGACATCGGCAAGCGGTCGATGATTGCCCTGGTGGCGCTCAACCGCAGCGGGCGGGGCGGGCTGTTCGGGGACTCGGACTTCCAGACGGTGGGCGTGGACGGCAACTTCCACCTCTTCGAGGAGTTCTTCATCCAGGCGCAGGCGCTGAAGAGCTGGAGCCCGCTGGGCAACGAGGACTCGGACGCGTACCACGTGGGCCTGCACCGCTTCGACACGCTGTCGGAGTTCTGGTTGCAGTTCGAGGACATCGGGAAGAACTACGCGAACCCGCTGGGCTGGACGCCGGTGGTGGACAAGCAGGGCTACAACTCGCGCCTGTTCCTGAACCCGTTCCCCGGGTGGCGCTTCCTGCCCCGGCTGGACGTGACGTGGGACTCGCTGTGGCGCCGCAACCACGAGGGCGAGCGCACGCGCTGGCGCAACCGCCTCAACGTGCAGCCCTACCTGCACCACGACTTCGCGCTCTACCTGGAGGGCATCTACGACGACAACCTGGGCTTCCGGGACCGGCTGGGCACGTTCGGCTTCACCCTGTTCCCGCACGACTGGCAGAGCTACACGCTGACGGCCGTCGCCGGCCGCTTCCTGGGCGGGGAGATCCGCGGCGTCAACGGCGCGGTGAACATGAAGGTGGGGCCGCACATCGTCGCGCGCTTCAGCGGCTTCTACACGCGCAACTTCAACGTGCCGACGAACAGCGACCTCTACGGCACGTCCGGGGATGGCTACAGCTTCTCCGGCTACGCGCAGCTGCGCTACCACTTCAGCCCGGACCTCTACGCGCGCCTGACGCTGCAGAAGGGCGGCGTGTACGAGCTGGCGGACTACAACTCCGTGAAGGGCACGTTCCTGGACGCGATGGTGGGGTGGCACTACCGCCAGTGGAGCGACATCTTCCTCGTCTACACGGATCAGCCCTTCGGCGGCTCCCAGGAGCGGCGGATCCTCTCGAAAATCTCCTTCAACTACTGACCTGTCCAAGGGCCATTCGCATGACCGCCGCCGACCCGCAGAGCCTCAAGCGCCGCTACGACGAGGTGTCCCCGAAGTACGACCAGGGCGCGCCGGACGCCACGGCCATCAAGCTGTTCTGGCTGACGTACGAACACCTCACCTGGAAGCCGGTGGAGGCGCTGCTGCCGAAGGACGGCACGGCCTGGCGCGTGCTGGACGCGGGCGGCGGGGGCGGCAAGTTCGGCACGCGCTTCGCGGAACGAGGGCACCACGTCACCGTGCTGGACATCTCTCCGGGCATGCTGGACGGCGCCAGGGCCCAGTTCGCCGCGAAGGGCCTGCTGGACCGCGTGACCTTCGTGGAGGGGAACGTCGCGGCGCTGGAGCTGCCGGACGCGGCCTTCGACCTGGTCTTCTGCGAAGGCGACCCGGTGTCGTACTGCCTGGATGCGTACCCGCGCGCGGTGAAGGAGTTGGTGCGCGTGGCGAAGCCGGGCGCGCCGGTGGTGCTGGGCGTGGACAACCGCTACGAGGCGTTCTCCGGCTACCTGAAGCTGGGCAAGCCGCAGGAGGCTTTCCGCACGCTCCACGACGGCCGCACGACGTGCCCGTATGGCCTGCCGGTGCACGCCTTCACGGTGCGCGAGCTGGAGCGCGCGGTGGCGGACGCGGGCGCGGAGCTGCTGGAGATTTTCGGCAAGCCGGTGATGTTCTTCGACATGCTCAAGGCGATGGCGGCCGCGCAGGGCGGCACCGCGGAGAAGCCGTGGGACGCGTGGGCCGCGCGCGAGGAGATATTGGCGTTGCAGGAGAAGCTGGCGCACGAGGGCTTCGCCGTCCTGGGACAGCACTTCCAGGTGATGGCGCGGCGCAAGGCCTGAAGCCATGGGCCTCCCCTTCCTGGGCGTGGGGCTCAGCTACCGCTGGGACCTCAATCCGCACCTGGCGCGTGGCAACCCCGGCGTGGACTGGCTGGAGGTGACGCCCGAGCACTTCCTGCCGCTCACGCCGGACTCGGAGCGGCGGCTGGAGCTGCTCGCGAAGCGCTATCCGCTGGTGGGCCACAGCCTGGAGCTGTCGGTGGGCTCGGACGGCGTGGACGCGCCCGGTTACCGGGACGGCTTGAAGCGCGTCCGCCACGTCACCCGGAGCGTCTGGCACGGAGACCACCTGTGTTTTACGCGCGTGGGGAACCTGCCCCTGCGAGCGCTGACGCCGGTGCCGCTGACGGAGGAGGCGGTGGCCACGTGCGTGCGCAACGTGAAGGCCGCGCGGGCGGACCTGGACGTGCCCTTCGTGGTGGAGAACATCGCGTATCTCTTCCACACGCCGCTCAACACGTTGGATGAAGCGGAGTTCCTGCGCCGCGTGGTGGAGAGCGCGGACTGCGGACTGCTGTTGGACTTGCACAACCTTTATTGCAACGCGATCAACCACGGGTTCGACCCGTATGCCTTCCTGGACCGGCTGCCTTTGGAGCGCGTGGTGCAGGTGCACCTGGCGGGCGGCGTCACGATGGAGGGGTTGAGATTGGACAGCCACTCCGCGCCGTCGCCGGAGGAGGTGTGGCGCCTGTTGGAGTACGTGGCGCCACGCAGCCCGGTGCGCGGGGTGAACTTCGAGATGGACAGCGGCTTTCCTCCCTTCGCGCGGCTGGTGGAAGAGCTGGCCCGCGCGCGCGCCATCCTCCAGCGCTGCGGCGCGAGCGCGGCTTGAGATGAGCGACCGACGATGAGCTATCCACGAACGTTGGAGGTCCTGGCGCGGCTGCACGTGGATCCGCGCTTTCGTGAAGCGTGGCGCCTCGATGCCCCCAAAGCCCTGGCCCCGCTGGGCCTGACGCCGTTGGACGCGGAGGCACTCCAGCGGGTGGATCCGGTGGTGGTGGAGCGCGCGGGCCGGATGATGGACTTCCACCGCACCGAGCGCGTGCGCGAACAGCTCCCCTGGGTGGACGAAGCGAAGCGACCGGAGTTGGGCCCGCTGCGAGCGCGCTTCCTCCAGGACGTGTTGCCTGAAGTGCTCAACCGCGAGGAGGCCATCGCGTACTGCCACTTCCTGGAGGCGGGCGAGCACGCCCCGCACGCGAAGCTCCTCCAGCGGCTGCCCGCCTACGTGCCACAGCTGGCGCGGTGCGAACGGCTGCGCCTGTCGCTCGCGTGGGGTCTTGCCCCCATGCCGGTGTCAGGCCCGCGCGTGGAGTCCTTCGACTACCCGGTGCTCACGCTGCTCGCCGCGCTGGACGCGCCGGGCTGGCCCCTGGTGGAGCCGAAGCCCACGCGCGTGGAGTACCTCAAGGTGCCTGGCCTGCCCGCCGTGATGTTGCGCGAGCTGCCGTCACCTTGAGGTGCCCCGTGCGCCTTCAGTGCTTGCGGTGGTGCGTCTTCTCGTAGGTGCCCATGAGCTGCGTCTCCCCCACGATGTGGCCCTCCATCGCCTTGAGCAGCTGCGTGCGGTTGGGCTGGTTCAGGTCCGGCAGCACCGTGTCCAGGGCGTACAGCTTGAAGAAGTACCGGTGGCTGCCGATGGGCGGCATGGGGCCGCCGTAGTCCTGCCGGTTGAAGTCGTTGCGCCCAAGCCGCACCCCCTCCGGCAGCACGTCCAGGGTGGCCCCGTCCGGGATGTTCTGGGTGTTGACGGGGAGGTTGTAGAGGACCCAGTGGCAGAAGGTGCGCTGGGGGTTCGCCGGGTCCGGCGCGTCCGGGTCCTCCACGATGAGCGCCAGGCTCTTGGCCCCGGCGGGGAGGTTCTCCCAGTGCAGGGGAGGCGCCTTGTCGTCGCCCTCGCCGGTGTAGGCGATGGGGATGGGCATCCCGTCCTTGAACTTCGGCGAGGTGAGCTCGAGCGGCTTCGGCATGCGTGACTCCTTGGGCATGAACGGCCAACGTGACCCCTGCCAAGCTGGCGATGCCGGAGTCCCGGTGCTGAGAGACGGAGGGCGCTCCGCCCGGCCGCCCGTCACCCCCCTGGGGGCGTGCCCCCGCTGATCCACCGGGCGCCCCCCGGGCCGCCTGCCCGGATAGGCCCTCGTTTAGAGGAGAAACCGCCCCCATGGCCCCGGCGCCGTGGTAGCTGCGCTTGCGGGTGCCGCAACCGCTGCTGGCGGTGGGGTGCCCCGCGCCCCCGTACCGGTTGCACGCGCCGCTCATTCGGTGCTAAGCGGCGCCCGCGCGTGTATGGGCGGGGTCGGGGTTGGTGAAGGAAACCCAAGACTTTCCCGGGGTTTGGTGAGGCGTCCGCATGGCAGACCAGGAGCCTCGGAAGCAGGCGGACGCGCCGGGCAGTGAGCTGGGCGAGACGGCCCGGCAGATGCGGGCGGCGGAGCCGTACATCTCCGCGGTCTGGAAGCTGGTGGGCGGGGCGGTGG